>CBAAAA010000338.1:0-5731 GCA_964658695.1 uncultured Solirubrobacteraceae bacterium
AAAGAGACAGAAGACAGAACTACGAGCAGAATCACCAGCGGATTGGCGATGATCTTCCCGAGGCGGGTGAGCCAACCTTGACGCCGCTCCTGGGCCACTTCGTTCGGCCCGACAGTGCGCTCTCTATCTTCTGCTTCGGCGGATGTTAATCCTGCAAGGCGCGTGCCCAGATCTAGCAGCAGCTGGTCTTGCGGTTTTGAGGCCGCATCCAGGACTGCGGCCGAGACATGAATGTTCTGGCTCTTCGCCTTTATGGCGACGCCTGGTTCAGAGGATCTTATTGAGCCGACGGCCACTTCCAATTCCGTATTTCGGGCTTATCCTGGCCTTCGGTGAAAGCGTAGTTGATGCTTTCGATGATCTCGCCCTTCAACCATTCTTTGAGGTGCGCTCCCGGGCCCTGTAGCTTTGGAACGCGATCGATGACATCTATTGCGAGATTGAAGCGGTCGACCTGGTTCCGGATGGCGAGTTCCAGCGGAGTGTTGATGTTCCCTTTTTCTTTATAGCCGCGAACGTGAATGTTGGAATGGTTCGTTCTGCGATAGGTGAACTTATGAATCAGCCACGGGTAGCCATGAAAGTTAAAAATGACGGGCTTATCTCTAGTGAAGAGAGAGTCGAAATCGCGATCACAGAGTCCATGCGGATGTTCGGAGTCCGGCTGAAGGCGGAATAAGTCAACGACATTGACGAAGCGGATTTTCAGGTCGGGAAAATGCTGCCGGAGAATGACGACCGCGGCCAGAGCTTCTCGCGTCAGTACATCACCCGCACTTGCCATGACAACATCCGGCTCGGCGCCGCCATCACTGCTGGCCCACTCCCAAATGCCGATTCCCTTGGTGCAGTGGATTACGGCGGCCTTCATATCCAGATAGACCAGATGCGGCTGCTTATCCGCGACGATGACGTTGACGTAGTTTTCGCTGCGCAGGCAGTGATCCGCGACGCTCAGAAGACAATTGGCGTCGGGCGGAAGATAGATGCGGGTGATTTCCGCGCTCTTATTACTGACAACGTCTAAGAAGCCGGGATCCTCATGAGTGAATCCGTTGTGATCCTGACGCCAGACAAGCGACGAGATCAGGATGTTAAGCGAGGAGATGGGAGCCCGCCACAATTCAGACTTGGACTTTTCCAGCCATTTTGCGTGCTGGTTATACATCGAATCGATGATGTGCGCAAACGCCTCATAGGTGTTGAAAAGCCCGTGACGCCCGGTGAGTATGTATCCTTCCAGCCAGCCTTCCAGTGTGTGTTCGCTGAGCATTTCCATGACACGGCCATCGGGCGCAATGTCGGTGCCGTCAGCATCTTCCGGCTTGATAGTAGCCAGCCATGTCTTATAACTTGCCTGATAGACATCCTGCAGGCGGTTGGAGGCGTTTTCGTCCGGGCTGAAGAGACGGAAGCTATGCATGTTGCGGCGCATGACGTCGCGCAAGAACTTGCCGCAAACTTCGGTCGGTGACATCTCCTTGGATCCCGGTGAGTCGACGGGGACGGCGTAGTCACAGAAATTGGGAAGACTAAGGGCCTTGCGCAATTTGCCACCGTTGGCGTGGGGGTTGGCGCTCATGCGGCGCTCCCCGACCGGTGGGAGTTCGCGCAGGTCGGCGATCAAAGATCCCTGGTCATCGAAGAGTTCTTCCGGACGATAGCTGCGCAACCAGCGCTCGACGATCTGCAGGTGCTCGGGCTTGGTCTGGACATCTGTCACCGGGACCTGGTGGGCTCGCCAGAAGTCTTCCACCTTGTGACCATCGACCTCTTTCGGTCCAGTCCATCCTTTCGGGCTACGAAGGATGATCATCGGCCAACGCGGACGGGTCGGTTTCCCAGTGCGTCTCGCTTCTTTTTGCACCGAACGGATCTCCTCAATACACTGCTCGACGGCAGCGGCCATCTGCTGGTGCATCGATTCGGGTTCGTGGCCTTCGACGAAATGCGGCGTCCAGCCATATCCTTTGAAGAGATTCTCCAATTCCTCGGCAGAGATGCGGGAAAGGAGCGTGGGGTTGGCGATCTTATAGCCGTTCAGATGAAGGATAGGCAGAACAGCGCCATCCCGGATGGGATTCAGGAATTTGTTGGAGTGCCAGGAGGTAGCGAGCGGTCCGGTCTCGGCCTCTCCGTCTCCGACCACCACACTGACGATGAGATCGGGATTGTCGAAGGCTGCGCCGAAGGCGTGCGACACGCAGTAGCCTAACTCGCCGCCCTCATGAATCGATCCGGGAACTTCGGGCGTGCAATGGCTGCCGAGCTGGCCCGGGAACGAAAATGCGCGGAAAAGCTTCAGCATGCCCGCCTCATCCTCACTCTTTTCCGGATAGATCTCGGAGTAGGCTCCTTCGAGATAGCAGTTGGAAAGGACAGCGGGTGCTCCGTGACCGGGTCCCGAGAGATAAATCATGTCCAGGTCATATTTGCGGATGACGCGATTGAGGTGCACCCATACGAATGTCTGGCCCGGGTCAGAGCCCCAATGCCCCAAGAGACGGTTCTTGAAGTGTTCCGGCCGAAGCGGCTGTTTCAGAAGAGGATTGTCGCGCAGGTAGATCATTCCCGCGCAAAGATAGTTGCAAGCGCGCCAGTATGCGTCGGTTTTCCTAAGTTCGTCGAAACTTAGCACCTGATCCGCAACCGCTGATTGAGATTCATTCGTATGCCTGGATTTCATAAGGAGCGCCTTCCGGCTTCTTGTCGGTCATCCCTGGATGCGGCAACCGACGATCAAGCATGGCACAAATCTGTGTCCAGGGTGTTACAGAGGGGTATTACCGAGGACTTGGCATGGTGGGATAGGCAGCGGAAATCGAGTTGGCGCACATTTTTGTGGGCGGCCAGAAGTTTCTACTGCATAACAATTTGTGAATTCCCTTGGGACGGTAACCCGGCTCATCGTGGAATTGTGGAACAAGGACCGAGACTAACGAACAAGAACCAGTCATCGCCATCGTTGGCGGCGTAAGCCAACCCCCTGATTCCCGCCTCTTCATAATGCCTTGATCTAGGGATTCCTCCCACTCCGTTTTTCGAAGATACTCGAACTTCAGAGAGAGGTTCCGATGAGTACGATCCAGGTCAAAGATGGCACAACGATCTACTACAAGGACTGGGGGACAGGCCGGCCCATGGTGTTTTCGCATGGCTGGCCACTCAACGCTGACGCCTGGGATCCGCAGATGCTTTTCTTCGGTCAACGCGGCTTCCGCGTCATCGCTCACGACAGGAGAGGGCACGGACGGTCCGGTCAGTCCGACGCGGCAAACGGGATGGACACCTACGCCGACGATCTAGCGGTGCTTTTCGAAACGCTTGACCTGAAAAATGCGGTGCTGGTTGGTCATTCGGCGGGTGGCGGCGAGGTATTGCGTTATCTTGGACTGCATGGGACCAAGCGGGTTTCGCAGGCCGTCCTGGTAGCGGCGGTTGCACCGCTCATGTTGAAGACCGGTGCCAATCCGGAGGGACAGCCAAGATCGGTTTTCGACCAGATCCGAGCAGATCTGGCGTCAGACCGATCGCAATTTTTAAAGGATTTCAGTTTGCCTTTCTATGGCTATAACAGGCCGAATGTCAGGGTATCGGAGGGAGTGCGGGACAACTTCCGGTTGCAAGGCCTGCAGGGATCCATTCAAGGGCAGTATGACTGCATTGAAACCTTCTCCGAGACAGATTTCACTGCGGACCTTAAGAGAATCGACATCCCGACGCTGTTGCTGCATGGGAATGACGATCAGATCGTGCCGCTGGTTGCTTCCGCATTGTCGGCGGTAAAGCTGCTGAGGAAATGCACCTTGAAGATTTATCCGGGGTCTTCGCATGGAGTGTGCACGACCGAGGCCGGCAGAGTAAACTCGGATATTCTTGCGTTCGTCGGGACGAGCAAGACAATGGGTTCGACTATCGGATGGAAGAATATAGACATCTTGACATCTAGGGCGAGAAGCATCATGATGTCTATGTGAGAACAACACTCAGTTTAGATGAGGATCTTGCAGAGCGCCTCGCGGATCTGGCGAGAGAGTCCAAAATGCCGTTTAAAGTTGTGGTGAACGACATATTGCGGCGTGGAATGAGCGCGTCAGGGTCACAGGAAGCGGAGTTTCGACTACAGCCACACGCCGGCCATCTGCAACCTGGAATCGATGATCGCAGGCTGAATGAACTGGCGTGGGAGCTGGATGAGAAGCGGGGAGCGTGATCCTTCCCGATGTAAATCTGCTGGTTTACGCTTACGACTCAACGTCGCCCTGGCATGAACAGGCTTCAAAATGGTGGGTTTCGTGCCTGTCTGGCGAGGAGCTTGTCGGAATTTCCTGGACAGTTGCCCTGGGCTTCATTCGCTTGTGGACCAATCCGCGAATTTTCGCAAATCCGATGCCGGTGGGTACCGCGGTATCCCATGTGGATGTGTGGCTGAGGCGTCGAATGGTGAGAATCGTTCATCCTGGGCCGAGGCACGCAGAACTGCTGTTTGGTTTTCTTCGCACGGAAGGAAAGGGCGGAAATTTGACCACGGATGCCCATCTGGCTGCGCTGGCGATCGAATCTCACGGAACGATTTACACGGTGGATACTGATTTCTTGCGATTTTCCGGGCTGGAATGGCGAAATCCTCTGCAGTGATGGCGGAGTTTTTCTAAAGCTAATTGGTCGGGGCGCGGAGATTCGAACTCCGGACCTCCTGGTCCCGAACCAGGCGCTCTACCAGGCTGAGCCACGCCCCGATAAGCTCTAGGATAGCAACTCGTTCAAAGGCTTCGAGCTTAGGGTTGATAGGGCTGGGAGATGGGCGTGTATTCGTGAAGTTCGGGATCGAGACCTCGGGCCCGGAGCTGTCGAATACATTCGGCCGCATTGATGCCAATGGCCTGCATGACTCGTAAAGGCAGTCGCTGCGGAGAATAGAGTTCCGTCGCCATCCAGGATCCGGCGAGTTTCCAGCGATCGTTCACACTCAGGCCGTCGAGGGACTTACCGATAAACTCGTTCATCGCTTCAATTCGTCGGAGAGACCGGTAATGCCTCTCTTGCGATAAATCTCAGCCAGGCGCTCGCGTTCCGGCGAGGTGGATAGTGTACGGCGCAGGATGGGATCATTGGTGGCGGAATCGATGTCCTGACGGGTCGGTATCCAAACACTGCCGTCTCCGAATTCCACATCGTTGACGAATGCCATCAAGGCTTCAATCAACATGGGTGGTCCATTGATGCGGGAGAAACGGAGCGTGGAAGACTCGCTGACGCTTTCCGCCGCCACGGGACCGAGGCTCACTGCGGCTGGCGTGGAACCAGCGACGAAATCCTGCCCGCGTTCGTCGCGTATGATCCAGCCCATATCGATGCTTCGGACAATGCGGTGCGTTCCGTTTCTGACCTCGATTTGAGGGGCCCGAACTTCATTCCGAATGACATGCGCGGCGCCCCCCATGGTCTTCACGGGTGAACTGGGAAAAGACACCGCATCGATCGACATGGCCTGCTCATGGTCCATGGGAGGTCTCGGGTCACGCAGGAGTTCCAGGCCGAACTGCTGCGGACTGAAGTCCTGCAGTCCAAAGTTCAGCTCCTCCCTGATTTGGGTATAGCGGCCCTGCTGCAGCAGAGCAGACAGGTACTGGCGATCCCGTCTGGCCTGCAACTCATAAACAATGAGGGCGCGGCGTGATCCGAGCTTGTCGGGTCCGAAGGCACTGAGATCGTTAAACAGCGCGCAATC
>CBAAAA010000339.1:0-5727 GCA_964658695.1 uncultured Solirubrobacteraceae bacterium
CGCATCTCCCGGATGGAAAGTTGAGCGACATCTGCGCGGCGTCTTCGACATCTTGGCCCAGAAAACTGCTGCGGACGAACCCGGAGACTGAGGCGGGAGACTCGCCTGAAAACCAACTCACCCGGTCAACCAAGTGGATGCCGGAAGAGAGCACGGCTCCGCCGCCGGCTGACTCGCGCTTCAGATACCAGCCTGGAGAGTCCAGAAATCCGAAGTGCTCCAATATGCAGTCGCGAATCATCACGATTTCGCCGATGGCATCGTCTTCCACAAGCCGTTTTGCTTCCTTTATTTCCGGATAGAAGCGATGCGTCATGCCGACGAAGAGCAGCTTGCCGCATTGCCGGGCGGCGCGAATCATCCCATCGGCCTCACTTACTGTCGCGGCAATCGGCTTCTCCAGTAGTACGTGCTTGCCTGCACTAAGCGCGTCCAGCGTGACACGGTGGTGTAGATTCGTTGGAACACAAATGCTGGCCACGTCAACATTGGATCCAAGCAAGTCCCGGTAGTCGCTGAACCGCTTCACCGGATCGGGAATGGCCGCCACGCGATCAGGGTGCGTTTCAGCAACTGCTTCCACGTGTAAGCCTGCCTGCCGGTAGGCGCGTAAGTGCAACTGACCGGTGTAACCGAAGCCGATGACTCCTGCGCGTAAAGCAGTTATGGGAGTCGACGTCTTCAAGGTTTACATTATGATATTACAAACCAAAACCCATGGCGATTATGACGGTCCGCGGGCCGATTGAGGCTTCCGAAGCGGGGAGCACGTTGTGTCATGAACATCTGCTTTGCGATCTGTGGCCGATCGTTCACAGCTACGACGGCATCCTGGATGACGAGCAATTAGCAATCCGGGAACTGAAGGCGTATGCGAAGGCGGGCGGTAACACCGTGGTGGATGTGACCAGCGGTGGACTCGGCCGTAATCCGCAGGCTCTGCGCCGGATTTCAGAGGCGGCGAATCTGCATATTGTCATGGGCGCAGCCTGGTATCGGGAAATCGTTTATCCCGGTTTCGTTTACGAACTGGACAGCGGTTCGCTGTCCGAAAGAATCGTAAAGGAGCTGATGGAGGGCATTGATGGCACGAATATTCGGGCCGGCGTCATTGGCGAAATCGGGACCGAGCGGAAGTTCATCACTCCAGCACAGGAACGTGTGTTTCGCGCCGCGGCTCGCGCTTGTTTGCGCACGGGCGCAAGCATCGTAACGCATACAACTCACTTTGGTGAGCTTGCTCTGGAGCAAATCGCCTTGTTGCGAGAGGAGGGCGTTCCGAAAGAGCGCATCATCATTAGTCATCTCGGGGATCGAACGGACCAGAATCATTTGAGGCTGATCGCACACCAGGGCGTTTATCTCGGGATCGATAACATCGGCTATAGAGACGATGGCTATCCTTCCGATGAAGTGCGCGCAAAGAACGTCAAGATGCTGATAGACGAAGGACACATACGACAAATTATGTTGAGCGGCGATGTATGCATGAAGACGCATCTGCACGCATATGGCGGAAAGGGCTATGACCACATAGCGCTCCGGTTTGTTCCTCTGCTCCAGGAAACAGGCGTTACTACCGGGCAAATACATACCATGACAGTGTCGAACCCTGGCCGTGCCTTCGATTGGGCGTTGTGAGCCGATGCATATCTACGAAGAGTTCGGCGTACGGCGTATCATCAATGCGCGAAGTTTCAGCACTAAGGCTGGCGGAGCGCCCTTGCCGCCAGAAGTCATTGAGGCGATGCGGCAGGCTGCCGATTGCTGCGTCCGCATGGATGAATTACAGAATGCCGCCAGCCGTGTTATCGCTGAGCTTACAGGCGCCCAGGCGGGTATCGTGACTAGCGGGGCATCGGCTGCTTTGACCCTCGCTGCCGCGGCCTGCATCGCCGGGCTTGATGTCGCGCGCATGAATCGTCTGCCGGACACGGCTGGGATGCCTTGCGAAATTGTAGTGCATCGCAGCCACCGCAACGACTATGACCACGCGCTGCGGACTGCCGGCGCGCGTTTTGTCGAAGTCGGCTTCAGCTACTTCACTTTCCCTTACGAGGTGCGGCAGGCCATCACTTCGAACACCGTGGCTCTCTTCTATCAGGCGGGAGGAGAAGGACAGGTGATGCCGCTGCGTGAATTCGCGCGGATAGGGCACGAACACGGGAAGCCCACGATTGTGGATGCGGCAGCGGAGTTGCCTCCACACACGAATCTGCGTGATTACATCGCCGCCGGAGCCGACCTGATTGCTTTTAGCGGCGGCAAACACCTTCGCGGCCCTCAAGGCACAGGCATTCTCTGCGGTCGTGCCGATTTGATCTTCTCGGCCGCTTTGCAACACCAGGACATGGACGTCTTTCCGAATTCCTGGCCGTTGCGAGAACTGATCGCCGACGGGCGACTGGCAGGTCCCCCTCATCATGGCATTGGTCGAGGCTTCAAGGTTGGGAAAGAAGAGATCATCGGGTTGTTGACGTCGCTTCGGCGCTATCAAGAGCGTGATTTCGAAGCGGAGCTGCGGATTTGGATGTCCGATATCGAATCGGTTGTCGAGGGCGTCAAAGGAATTCCCGGCGTAGAGCCTTCCGTCCGCTTCCCGCAACCTGGTGGACGGCTCATCCCGCATGCGGTGATCTCAGTAGATGCCTCCATCACCGGCATTTCCGCAAACGGAGCGGCCATCGCTCTGCAGGAAGGAGCCCCCCCGATTGTCCTCTTCGAACGATTTACCGATAACGGCACGCTGGTTTTTATGCCCGAAGCCCTGGTTAGCGGAGACGCGGCAATCATCGCCAGACGTTTGCGGGAAGTTCTGCGGGTCAGTTAGGTTGCCGGCTTCTTGTGGCGAATCTCTTCGGATATTTCCTTCACCCATTGCAGACGCGCTTCTCCCAGCAGGCCGTGGTTGAAGAACGAAAACTGCCGCACTCCGCGATTCCACGCGAAATCAATTTTTGCCATCGCATGGTCTAAAGTTGGCGTGATGGGCAGTCCCAGATTGATAGTGAGATTCAGTCGCGAAGGGTCCACCTGGTTGAGGCAAAAAAGCAGATCAGAGTTTACCTCGTCGCTGTTGGCACTGTAGGCAAGAAGGTGGAAGACGTCCGTCGTGGGCTGCAGGTCCAACAACGAAACGCCTTCCATCCAGACGTTCGAAGGCGAACCGACGAAGCTGGATGTGAAGACGCCAAGCCTCATGCCGGCGATAGCCGACCGGATTCTTCGGACCAGATCCGTTACTGTGTTGAGACGACGCTGAATGTAATGTTGCAGCGGGGGGAACGTTGCAACCAGGGTAAGGAGTTGCTCCAAGTTATCGGGATGCCGGGCAGCCGAATCGTCCGCATTAAGCTTAGTCAGCAGCAATCGTTGCAGATACTCGCGAAGCGGGTCCACAGCAATCCCGTCTTGCTCCGCCGCGGCGCAGCAGGCAGGGCAGAAACAAAGGGAAAGAAGGAAAGTTTCCAATGCGCCTAGCGGGACAGCGGTTACTTCGTGATGGTATCCGTGGGCGAATCCCAGGAATCCGATCGTCTCCAGATCGAGGGTGTCGAAGGCTTCGGTCGATTGGATAGCCGCAGCCAGCGCCACCGAGTAGCCTCGCACTTCTTGATGGCTCGGACAGAGCGCAAACGGATACGTGTCGCCGAAGAGATTCCGAATTGCCAGTTCCGGGTGTTTGGCGGCAAGCGTTGAGCTGTGGTGAAAGACCGTCCAGGCGGCAAGTCCGACACCTGAATTGCCCGCTGCCTTGGATAACTCTTTCCACCAACCGGAGGCCGCAATCGCTGAAGTAGCGGGTTTGATGCCATTGGCAAACTTCCCGTGATCCACGTCAACGTACAGCGATCCGGACTCCGGAAAATACACGCGTGTTTTCCGGTTCCGGGGAAGCAGAAACTTGCCGCTGTGATAGAGCGTAGTGGCGTGTACTCGATTGACACCCAGATTGCAGCAGTCTTCCACAAACGCCTCGGGACCGCGGTCCAGAATGTCCCACGGATAGGCAAACAGCTCAATGGAGGACGTGGACACACCCATCATTCCGGACTAAGAAGCACGATTGAACAATACCAAGTAGAATGCCCAGCTTTCCCGGCGTGCCGACGCTCTCTTTAAAGATCAGCACTCCGGCCGCCACGACGAGGAACAATCCTCCGGCAAGGGCAACGGGGAAAACCATACTGCCGGGAAGACCTTGCGCAAGTGCCAATCCCAATGCTGTTTGACCGCCCCAACTGCAAAATCCAAGCGCGAGTGCCAGCAGAATATCGGCGAGTCTAAATCGCCGAGTATTCCGCAAGTAAGGGGTCAGCAGGAGCAAGGCTCCGGCCAGATACCAGAACGCGAGATAGCTTGAAGTATATCGATTGGCGACGCCGAGACCCGCCAGAATCCGGATGCCGAACGTGCATAGCCCGTTGAACAGAAACCCGATCATCATGAGGCGAAACCACGTGTCAGCGACTCTCCCCGACTTGTCTGCGCCGGTCCCACCACAGCAGGATGAGCGCCGCGATCACCAGCAGAAAAACCAGGAACTTCTTCGCGGGAAGCGGTTCCCGATAGAACATGATCGACAGGGCGGTCGGCCTTCCGGCGGATAGGTTGATCATCAGCCAACTGGTAACGATGTGCCCATGGCGAAGCGCTTGTTGAGAGAACCACAATTCCAGCGCCGCGGAGGCTCCGAATGGGAGGGCAAGAAGAACAACGATTCGCGGGACTGTTTCAATCGCACTGTGCTGAAAAAAGGCCGCATACAGGAAGCTGAATGCCGAGCCGGCGGCCATTGCGACCAGGGTGAAACTGACCGGGTGCTTGCCCAGCCGGTCCCCGAGCTTGTGAATGACGCCCATGCAGGCGAAACTCACCAATCCCAACGCCATGAAAAACTAGGCGATGTGGATCATGCGGCGATCGCCATGAGATCTTTTGAACACTGGCCACGCAGTGCAAGATGGTCTGGATTCGTTCTGTATCGGGGACGAGTTCGCGAAAGCCCGATTCAATCTTTGTAAGCTCCGACGCGTACCGGCCCGGCTCTCGGCCCGGTCACCCAGAACGATACTTCATCGCCGGGATTGACGCGGATGTGAAAAAAGTATTCGATCGCCTTGCCGCCGTTGCCAGCTAACTCTTTCAGGTGCTCACCCTGTGTGCGGACAGTGGGAAGAAACCAGCGGTCACGCGCCCAATGCTGGGGCGGCTCGACTTGTGGACCGCCGAGGGTTCCGAAATCGCACTCCAACTGCCTGATCAAGTCCCGTTGGGCATCGTTTCCAGCAACACGAGTTGAATCTGCCACATCAATCAGATAGTCCAGCTTTTCGCCCATCTGCAACAAGAACTCGCGCGATGCCGGATCCTCAAATTTCATGTAGTAGCCGCATACGGCGACGATTTTCCCGGGCTAGCGGCCTGCTACACCTTTGGGCTATTCCTCCCACCAATGGAGTTCTCTCCCTTGAATTATGGAACCGCGGAACCATCGCCATCGGCTGCGAGATTAGATGATCCGTAAACGCGGCTACTTCCCTTGCACGATCCTGTGTCCAGAAGCCGGCTTCTCTAACCCATATGGTGTGGAAGGACTCCTGACAATTGCGTTCGAGATCGTAGCTTCCTTGGGGCGCCGGGCTCCTCAAGGCGTGTTTGTCCCCGTCGGCAGTGGTGATGGAGTTTACGGCATCTGGAAGGGCTTCCGGGAGCTATCGGAACGCA
>CBAAAA010000340.1:0-5720 GCA_964658695.1 uncultured Solirubrobacteraceae bacterium
TAGATAAAGTCATTGATGGTTCCTTGCTGCGAGCATTGTAGAGTTGCTGCTCACCGTTCCCGTTGGGTTTCCCACAAGTTCGAAGCTGGCCCAGTAATACGGGGCTAATCCGGCCATCGAAAGTGTCAGTTGCGCGTGACGCAACGCGTTTGCTTTGTCTTCATGTTGTGCAAGTCGCTCATAGAAAGCTTTCATCAGCCGTGAAGTAGAGTGATCTTCAAGCTCCCATAAAGTCGAAACCACGCTCTGTGCTCCGGCTTCAACGAAGGCTCCCACTAGATTAGCGACGCCTTCCTGGCCAACTGGGCCGACCCCTGCCTTGCACGCACTGAGCGTAACGAGACTGGCATTGAGATGCAGTCGCCGAATCTCTCGAACTTGCAGAAGACCGTCATCGATAGCTTGAGATTGAGGGGCAAAAACCAGTGCCGATCTATCCGGGTAATCAAGGTCTGCATAGCCGTGCAGCGCTAGATGAATCACGTTGTATTGGCTCAATGGGAGCGCTTTGAAGTGGGTTTCGGTCGCATCGCTCCCCAAGAGGAGTTTGCTGGGCTTCGGAAGATCCTTAGCGATCGATTCCACTTCGTTCTTGCTCTCGGGGAGCGCAACCAGTTCGCTTCGTTTGGGACCGTCAATGGCTCTCAGGACGGTGCGAAGGACGATATTACGAGAATCGGGGGCTTTAAGCCAAGCGGCGACACCAACGTATGGTAGAGGTGTTCTGTCCGCTTGGGGTACTTGGTGTCTGGTTCGAAGAATATCCAATACTGTACCCGACTGAACGGTGCTAATTGTGTGAGAGGTGAGAAGATAGCTGCCGTTATCCATCAGGGCGGAGAATGGGAGCAAATGTAATTGGCCGTCTGGTACAACAATGAGACTTGAATGAGAACGGTATTCTGCAATCGGCCCGAGGAGCTCGTTGAAAAGTACTTGAGCCAAGCCCGTATCTTCCCTTTGTTTGTGAATGATGCCCCGATACTGAGAGGTCTGATACTCAAGGGTTTCCTTGCCGGCCAGGATATACCGCTTGACGGAATGCGCCGTTACGGCGAGTGCGTATGAGGCGGGTTCGTCGAGAACGTATTCGACGAACACCTCAGGCGGCTGCAATTGCCGCTGAAGTTGTGGAAGCGAGACGGGATTGGAAGCCGTTTTACCCAACAAAACGCCCGGATCGAGCTGCTGTTCGGCATCGTAGATGATGGCTAACAATCGCTCGCGTGCGCGTGGATCTTCCGTATTAATAAGTTGAAGATTTAAGTTAGTAAGACGGCGCTCGGCCTCTGTCGTTTGGTGCGGCGGCACCGCCTGGTGGTGCTGCAGGGACTGCGCTTCTACTCTGCCGCGCGCCTTCTCAAGGATTCGGAAAGCTTGCGAGTAGTTGCCTTGGCTGCAGAGCGACGAGAAGTAACCGGAGTAGACGTCACTGAGTTCGGCCAACAGCAGCCTTTCCACTTGCGGGGTAGGAACTGTAGTAAGCAGTGAATCGATGAGGTCTGCACTTCGCTGATAGAGCGCGTTGGAGGTTTTCAATCGGCCTAGTTTGGCCAGGATCTCAGCCTTGATGGCAAGATTTCGGGGTACAAAGTACAGCTCGTTTGGAATACGTTCATTCGCCCCGATCGCTTCATCAATCGCGGCGAGCCCTTCTTGAAGCTTGTCTTCACGTTCGTAGGCGCGAGCAAGGGGACCACCGCCTTCAGCCAGGCCGCGCCAGTAGGAAATGCGGCGCGCATAGTCAGTGGCAGTTCGATAGTCATTCATCGCCCGCGCCCCATCGCCCATCCGTTCATAGATCTCGCCGCGTGTTTCGAGAAGAGCATAAAGCATGCCTTCAATGTGATGTTCTTCGGGATAACGAAGCGCTTCAGAACAGAGCGCGAGAGCTTCGGGATACCGCCCTTTCCCGCTGAGTGCTGAGATCTTATAGTTAACGGCAATGCTTGGATAGGCCATCCCCGGGGTTGATTTGGCTCGCTCGATTGCATCGTCCAGAGGCCCAAGCGCTTCGTCGTATTTACGAAATTGCACTAAACCAGCGCCGTAGACGCTCGAATACCGCACTATCGCCGCCGAGTCATGGAACGCTTTAGCCACGCCCCAGGCTTGCAGGACTTGCTGTTTTGCTTTCGTGGTATCACCTAGTAGAAACGCCGCAATTCCTTGTTCACCGATGGCGCGGGAAGCTAACAGATAATGGCGTTGTCGTGTGGCAAGGTCTTCAACCATGGCCCATGTGCTGCGGGCTGTTGCCGCATCGTAATCGACTTCCACCATCCCTCGGATCGTAAGAATGCGCAGCCTTGTTTCCAGGTTCTGCGCTTCGGGCTTCGTCAGGTCTTGGGTAAGGGTCCAGATGAGATTCGGAATGTTGCTGGAGCCGACAAACGGGACCAGCTGGCTGACGTTTGTATACAGCGCCTGAGCTAGCTTATGCTGCTGCGAAAACATTCCCTCAGCTTGCTTGTATAGAGGTGCCGCTTCAACCCAATTATTGAGCCAAGCCAAGTTGTCCGCCTTTTCAAGCAGCGCTTCCGCAGAGTTTGGCTTCGGCTTCGTCAGAAGACGGTGGACACCCACCACCATTGCGACTGCGCAGATTAAAGTGACACAAGCCAGTAGACCCTTTAGGCCAAACCGGAGGATTTTTTGGGCAACGGTTTTAATCACAGCTGACTCGTGTACTCGAAGGTCCTCCACCGTAGCGAGCCACTTGGCTCGTTACGGGCCAACGGTAACAAATGCGATATGGAAACGCGCCGCAGCGTTGGTCCAGTTGCTTCTCCCGCCACTTATTCTCCATAGATGCTCCGTTTTTGCTGGCCGCCGCACATCAGCGCGTGTGTTTACGATTTGCTTCTGTAATGAGTAGCTGTGATTTTTTGGGAAAAAGGGACAATGATGGCAAGAAAATGTCGGCCTTCCGGAGATGTTTGCAATTTATCTAAAAACTCAGCAATGTCCGCATTCGGCCCGACGGCATGAACATCATCCGCGTGCGAGGCGTGTATGCGTGTCATTACTTGCAAGAATTTGCCAGGTATGCTCACGAGAACTGATTCGCCAGTTCGCCCCAGGAGCACACTGCTCATGGTTCCAATTTAAGTCTTTCTCATTCTCTGCTGAATGAATTGCCGGATATCTTCCGGCGTATTTGGATCATCAAGGAGACCTTGCAGGTCTTCGGCAGCGTGTTCGATTGGAGTCTGTAGTGGCACTTCCCTACCCTGGCGTAAGGCGCCGATTGCTGCCAAAGTGCAACTCCTAGCTACAGCGCGAATCAGGAAACCGTTGGGGTTATCTACGCCGCGCGGTACTGGAAGCTTGTCACGGAAAAGCCGGGCGATCTCTTCCGGCGTTATATCACTGATCTGGTCGCGGCAATCCCGCCAGAGTATGTCGACCGCGTGGTCATCGAAGCTTGGGAGTTGAGCTTGTAAGAGTTTGCGGACGCGAACGTCGTCGTCGTTTGGGCTAGAAGGTTTAAGTCTAATAGGATGTGGGAGCGAAACGCCCACGGGTTTTGCACGTGAAACGCCCACTCTGGGCGATGTACCCATCCTGGGTGGTCGGTTCATGGGTGCAAAGCCCTCCGGGACGGAATCGCCCATGGGTGGTTCCCCTAAGGGCCTTTCGAGCTTCACTAGTTCAAATGAGCGGCCGTTTCGGACAAAGTGCGTATATCCAAAAGCACGCTGCCGGGCCAGCGCTTCTTGGTAACTGCAGATTTCGTAGATCGTCGCGCCGGACGGCGTACCCTTATGCTGCTGGCTCTCTTGTTCGATCGTAATGAGGTACTTGGCGATCAGCCCCGGGATCATGCTTTTACGGAGTGTCTTTTCGTGCATCGAAGTCACCCGAGCGAGAGACATCCAAGATGCCTGAATACGACGGACATTTCCTTCAGATAAGACGTGGAAATTGCCAGAGTTTGGGGTATTCCAAAGGATCTCGTAGATCGATCTCTCGGCATGCGAAAGACAGTCTTGGATGCGGCCTATCCTTACAACTCTCCCGACTTGCCACAGGCTTCCGCGGGTCGATCTCCACTGATCACCGGCCGATACACCCGTGGGTGTTTCACGGCGGGGCGTATCACCCCTGGGGAGACCGGACGAGTGAACTTCTTGTGGGTAGACCAACAATCCAGTAGACGATACACCCGTGGGTGTTTCAGGGACGGGTGTATCACCCGCGACGTGAATGGATAAAGGCGGTTGTTGAGGGTCAATCAGCGACCCGGCACCCCTGTGACCCATGGGTGTTTCAGGGACGGGTGTATCGCCTAGGGCGTGAATGGATAGAGGCGGTTTTTGTGGGTAGATCACCGACCCCGTTGGCATTCCACCCGGGGATGTATCATCGCGGGGCTTTTCACCCCTGATCTCCAACGCAAGGGACGGGGGCGTTTCACCCATGGGTGCCTCGGCTGGTGGCTGCTTATAGTCGGAGGGTTTTTTAGAAAGCGCCTCCATTCGGCTGTAGAACCGACTCATACCTCGGCCGGGGCAGGGGACTCGCGTTCCTTGCTCATATCTAATTGGCTCGCAGCTTCGTCAATCAGTTCAGGAGCAATGCTGTCAAGCTTTCTGTCGTCGGCCATGCTATATGCATATCCGCAAATCACAACAATGTCGCGGGGAACTCCGCGCGACTTTTCATAGACCCGGTGACACGCATCCAGTGTGAAGCGATTCTTAACCTGCCAATATTCGTGCCGATAAGCGATCATGGCGATTGTCTCCTCCGGCAAGAAATATTCGAGCACAGCTGGCGCCACTATCCGCGATTTGAATGCACGGTACCGGGGCTTATACAGCTTGTCGCGCAGTTCAAGTTGGCCTGCCAAAACAACTTGGCATAGCTTTTCAGTGTTTGTTTCATAGTTAAGCAGCGAACGAATCGCTTCGAGCGATTCGAGCCGGAGTAACTGGGCCTCGTCGACCATAACAATGACGGTGACTTCCAGCTGATACTGTTCTTCCAGAAACGTCTCAATCGCATCCATCTGGGCGGACGCCGACCGTTGCGGTGAGATATCGAACTCCCGCGAGATCGACTTTAAGAACGAAAACTGCGGGGCATTTGTTTGTTCGGCGATAAGCGCGATCCGGAACTTGTCTTGGTGGCCATAGCCGGACAACAGATATCGAAGCAGGGAGCTCTTTCCAAAGCCGACATTGCCGAAGATGCAACTAAGGCCCTGGCGCAACTGAATAGAACGACGTATTTTCGCCACCGAGTCCTTTAGGGGTGGTGTCAGATACATACAAGTCGGGTCAGGACTTGCCGAGAAGACCGGAACATGCATCTAACGGTTATACCCCGAGTTACGGCTAAGTTGATAGTTATTTTTTTACGAGATAGAGGAGACTGACAACCTCGCCTATGTCATGGTTATTTGGCTGAACTCCTCAGCTGTGGTGAATGTACTTACGAGAACTTTTTTGACAAGCGCCTAAACGCGACAGGCAGAAGAGTAGGTGTATTCATTTCAGAAATCTGAAAGGTCTCTGGAGGTAGTAGCCGCTCCGAATTCAGCCCGCACTGCGGCTCTAAACCTCTGCCAATGTAAGGAAAAAGAACGATGGTCAGTAAACCCGGTTATGCGCACATGCGCAAGATAGGCAATAGATCGTTCGTGTGAATGGCCGTGTTGGCTAGCGAGAACGGTAATTCTCGTCCGGAATTCGGCTGGTCTTCGCTTTACCGTC
>CBAAAA010000341.1:0-5710 GCA_964658695.1 uncultured Solirubrobacteraceae bacterium
TTGGACGCAGGATTTCCGGATCACAGGAACTTATCACGCGCTGGTGATCTCGGGGCAGCATATTTCCGTCCTGGCTTTGACACTGCTGACAATCCTGAGACTCTTTGGGATACGCCGCATTCCCGCCTTGTGCATCGCTGCTGCGGTTGCCTGGCTCTACGCCGTCATCTCCGGGTTTAGTTCCCCGGTAGTGCGGGCCGCGGGGGGCTTTTCCATGTTTCTGGTGGCGAGCTATTGTTTCCGGCGAACCCGCATCCTGAATATTCTGGCGTTTGTCGGAATCGTTTACCTGGCTCTGGATCCTTATCAACTGTTTGACCCGAGTTTTCAGCTTTCCTTCCTGTCGGCTGCGGCGATTGCGGTTTTTGCGATTCCTCTTATGGAGCGATACACCGTTCCGATCCGGGCAGGGGTGAAGCGCTTTGACCAGCTCAGTTATGATCCGCGGGTCGAACTTCGTGCTGCGCAGTGGCGAGTGGAACTGCGGCTGGTCTCAGAAACTCTGCAGGCCTGGACTGGCTTAGCCGCGGCCAAGGCGCAATGGATTGTGGCGAACTTTACCAGGCTCGCTGCTTTCCTGGCGGACGCCGTGCTGATCTCGGCCTGCGTCCAGTTTGGGCTGGCGCTGCCGATGATCACCTACTTCCACCGGATTTCGATGACTGGCCTGACAGCGAATGCAATTGTTGTTCCGCTGCTGTCGCTCGTGGTCCCGCTCGGGTTCGCGTCCATCTTGACCGGCTGGCAGATACTTGCAATACCGACCGCGTTCCTGCTTAAGTCTGCGGAAGTGATCGCCAGCTGGCACATGCGCTTCGAGCCGGCCTGGCGTATGGCGGCGATTCCTCTATGGGCCGCCATCAGCTTTGCGGCGGCGCTCATCCTGCTCTCCATTGCGATTCGTTACCGCAAGGCGTGGGCGGTCTGGAGCACTCTGGCCGCAGCCGTTGCGTTGTTTGCGGTGGTCTGCGTGCAGCCCTGGTCTCCACTGCTGCGGCCGGGCATGTTCGAGGTCACCGCCATTGATGTCAGTCAGGGCGAAAGTCTGTTCCTGGCGTTTCCTGACGGCGAGACCATGCTGATCGATGCCGGCGGGTTCCCTGGAATGGAGCGAATGGCCCGCAAGCCGCAAATCGATATGGGGGAAGATGTTGTGTCGCCGTATCTATGGAGCCGTCGCATCCGCCACCTGGACTATGCAGCGCTGACTCATGGCCACTCCGACCACATGGCAGGTCTTCCTGCTGTTCTCGATAACTTTGCTCCGAAGAAGCTTTGGATCGGCGCTGAGCCGGATTCGGCTGAGTGGAGGACGGTCAAGCAGCATGCCGAAGCCAGGGGCACGGCCATCGCGCCGCTCCACCGGGGATCGCCGGATTTCTTTATCGGCGGCGTGCATATCCGGGTCCTGGCGCCTTCGCCTGACTACGTTCCGGGAGCTTTGGCGGGGAATAATGACTCGCTGGTGCTCGAGATGACCTATGGGAAGCGCAGTGTTCTGCTGACTGGCGACGCCGAAAAGCCGGTGGAAGAGGACATGGTCAGCAGCGGTGTCTTGCGTCCGGTGACGCTGCTCAAAGTCGGCCACCACGGGAGCAAAACATCTTCCGGCGAGGACTTTCTGACGGCACTTTCTCCCCGACTGGCGATTATCTCGGACGGTTATCAGAACCAGTTTCACCATCCCCATCCGCTGGTGCTGCAACGTCTTGCGGAACACCGGACCGCGGTGTTCCGTACCGATCAACGCGGACTGGTGACTTTCCTGACGGATGGCGACAAGGTCGAGATCCATTCGTTCCATTAGCCGAGTGCCTCCTGAAGACTAGAATGAAAGCGGAGGACGTAAAGTGGAACGCAATGATGCCGGTACAGCAGCACTTTGGTTTCTGGGCGGGGCAGCCCTGGGAGGCGCCGTTGCCCTTCTGCTGGCGCCTGAGTCCGGCAGACGAACGCGGCGTAAACTGGCGTCTCAGGCAAAGCGCGGCACCAAGGCGCTAAGTGAGTCCAGCCTGGAAATCATCGAAAAAGGCCGAGAACTGTACGAGCGCGGCCGGGAGATGGCAGAGGAAGCCGCCGACCTGTTTGAGCGTGGTCGCGAGATCGCCGAAAAGAAAGTCAACGACTACGTTTAGAACGGACTCACGATGTCAGCTCCCGTTACACAAGCGCGTCAACTTCCCGCCTTCATAAATGAACCCTACGCGGATTTCAGTCAGCCGGCTAATCGCCAGACCATGCTTGCGGCTTTGGACAAGGTCCGGTCCGAGTTGGGGAAGGAATACCCGTTATGGATTGCAGGCGAGCGACGCGTCTCTTTCGCGAAGCTGCAGTCTTTGAACCCGTCTCGTCCGAAAGAAGTTGTCGGGGTACATCAAAAAGGATCGGCCAAAGATGCGGAAGATGCGGTGGAAGCGGCATATCGCTACTTCGAATCCTGGAGCATCCGGTCCACTGAAGAGCGCGCCGGCTACCTGCTGAAGGCGGCTACAATTCTGCGTCAGCGGAAACTCGAGTTCGACGCATGGCTGGTCTTCGAGGCCGGAAAGACCTGGGCGGAAGCCGAGGGCGATGTGGCCGAAGCGATTGATTTCTGCGAGTACTATGCCCGGCTGGCGCTGAAACTGGCGCACCCCGACGCAGTCGTGCAATTGCCGGGCGAGCACGACGAAATGGTGTATCTTCCGCTGGGCGTCGGGATCGTGATTCCGCCCTGGAATTTCCCGCTGGCGATTCTGGTGGGCATGACAACCGCGGCACTGGTGACTGGGAATACTGTAGTGATCAAGCCGTCGAGTGATACGCCGACTATCGCCGCCAAGTTTGCGGAAGTGCTGGTGGAAGCCGGATTCCCTCCGCAGAGTTTCTCGCTGCTGGTGGGCAGCGGGGCCGAAATTGGCGATGTTCTGGTATCGCATCCGAAGACGCGGTTTGTTTCTTTTACCGGCTCACGGGACGTCGGAGTGCATATCAACGAGCTTGCGGCCAAGACACCGAAAGGACAGATCTGGCTGAAGAGGGTTGTCGCGGAGATGGGCGGTAAAGACGCCATTATTGTGGACAGCGAAGCCGATCTCGATCAAGCCGTGACTGGTGTTCTTTATTCCGCGTTCGGGTTTCAAGGCCAGAAGTGTTCAGCGTGTTCGCGGGCGATTGTGGATCAGTCGATTTACGACGAGTTCCTCAGGAAGCTGAAAGCGCAGACTGAGACATTGACGGTCGGTCCAAGCGACGATCAGGCGAATTATATGGGCCCGGTGATCAACGAGCGCGCCCGAAAGACGATCCTCGAATACATCGAAACGGGAAAACAGGAAGGGCGGCTGATTGCGGGCGGCACGGCTGCTCCGGGAGATGGGTATTTCATTAAACCCACGGTAATTGCGGATGTAAAACCCGAGGCCAGAATCTTTCAGGAAGAGATCTTCGGGCCGGTTCTGGCGGTGGCGAAGGCGACTGACTTTGATAACGCTCTCCAGTTGGCGAACGATACGGAGTATGGGCTGACGGGAGCGGTATTCAGTCGCAATCCGGAGAAGATCGCAAAAGCCAAGCGAAAGTTTTTTGTAGGGAACCTTTACATCAACCGGAAGTGCACCGGGGCGATGGTGGGCGCTCATCCGTTTGGTGGATTTAACATGTCGGGAACGGATTCAAAGGCGGGCGGACCGGATTATCTGCTGCAGTTTGTGCAGGGCAAATCGATTGCGGAAAAAACTTCGTAGATAGTGTGCTTGCCGTCTATTGGCGCCGTGACGGTACCGAAGGGCGAAGAACTGTATACTAAAAGAACCCCGGCCTAGGGGACTAAAACGTTACAACTCTAGGGTCAATCCCGATCGACGCGACAAAAGGGAACCGCAAGGTTCCCTTTTCGCATTTTTTGTAGAGCTGCGGGGTCAGGCGCGGATTGCTTGTCTATCAGTTCGAATCTTGACGCCGTACGAAGATGAAGGAATGCGGCTCGCCACAAGAATGCAGAAGATCGAGGTCGAATCGGCCTTTGACGTCCTGGTGAAGGCCAAGGCTCTGGAAGCAGCAGGACGATCGGTAATCCATCTCGAAATCGGTGAGCCGGACTTCGATACGCCTCACTCGGTTGTCACGGCGGCAAAGGCGGCGCTGGATGAGGGCTGGACGCACTACGGGCCTACGCAGGGGTTGCCCGAACTTCGCGAAGCAATTGCTTCCTACATCTCCAGGACGAGAGAGATCAGCGTGGGTCCGGAGCACGTGTGCGTGGTGCCCGGGGGAAAGCCTATTATGTTCTTCACCATGCTGGCGCTTCTTGAGGCGGGTGATGAAGTGATCTTTCCGGATCCGGGTTTCCCGATTTACCGCTCGATGATCCGCTTTCTGGACGCCACGCCCGTTCCTCTACCGCTTGTGGAAAGCCGCGGGTTTTCGATCGATCTCGACTATCTGAAAAGTCGATTAAACGACCGCACGAAAATGTTGATTCTCAATTCACCGCAGAATCCAACTGGCGGGCTGATCCCGGAGAACGAGATTCGCGAGATTGCCGATCTGGTGCGCGAGCGAGACCTGATCGTGCTATCGGACGAAATTTATTCGCGAATCTATTACACCGATGAACCCCCGTTCTCGATTGCGAGCCTGCCCGGAATGCTGGAGAAAACCATCCTGCTTGACGGCTTCTCGAAGACCTACGCGATGACCGGCTGGCGGCTGGGTTATGGGGTCATGCCAGATTGGCTGGTGGAGGCGGTGAACAAGTTAATGGTGAATTCGAATTCCTGCAGCGCCAGTTTCACTCAGCGGGCAGGACTGGAGGCGCTCACCGGACCGCAAGACGACGTGGAGCGCATGGTGGCCGAATTCCGCCGGCGGAGGGATGTCTTCTGCGCCGCGCTGAATGAGATCCCGGGCTTTCGCTGCGTGATTCCCGGGGGCGCGTTCTATGCCTTTCCTAACATCCAGGAGACCGGTATGCATTCACGGGAACTAGCCGACCTGCTGCTCGAAGAAGCAGGTGTTTCCTGTTTGTCCGGCACTGCATTCGGCGACCATGGCGACGGGTATATCCGCTTTAGCTATGCGAATTCCCTCGAGAACCTGCGGGAAGCGGTTCACCGGATCAAGCTGCTGGCCCGGCGCTGGGCTGCGATGTGATGCGGAGTAGAGGAGCGTCGCCAGTCCCGGGTTTTCGCGCTGGGCATCAGATGCTACCAAAGAGGCTCACCCTGAATTCTTCACCCCTTTCACTTCTACAAAAGCTGTTGTACGCTGTTCTGTAGAAGCGACACATAAGACCGGCGGGCCAAAATATACGAACTCAGAAGGTGCGGCATGATAAACGACCTATTCTTCCGTTTTCGCTCCCTCCTCCGACGCATTAGCGTTAAGAAAGAACTCGATGATGAACTGCGGTTCCATCTTGAACAGCAGGTGGAGAAATACCTGGCCGTAGGCATGACACACGAAGAAGCTGTGCGGCGCTGCCGGCTAGAATTTGGCGGGCTCAATCAAGTGAAGGAAGAATGTCAGGAGGCTCGCGGGGTAGATTTCATCGAAACCCTGGCTCAGGATTTTGGGTATGGCCTGCGGATGCTGGGAAAATTCTCCAGCTTGACAGCCGTCGCCGTACTGACACTCGCTCTTGGCATTGGGGCCAGCATCGCCATTTTCAGCGTTGTCGATACGGTTCTTCTCCGCGCGCTCCCCTTCAAAAATGCGAGCCGCCTCATTG
>CBAAAA010000342.1:0-5700 GCA_964658695.1 uncultured Solirubrobacteraceae bacterium
AGATTACAAACACGGAATCCAGTCTGAAGGCGCAACGCGAAACTCTCCGGCTTGTCCAGATCCGTTTAAAAGCCGGTCTTGTGACCGACATCGATGTTGCCAACGCAGCGGCAAACGTCGCAGGCACCCAGGCGTATGTTCCAATTCTTCAGCTATCGGAAAATAAGATGATCCATGCACTGGCGGTTCTAATTGGACAGAATCCGGAAACGCTCTACCCAGAACTGTCAGCGCCGCACGACATCCCCGCTTCGAGGACGGAACTCGCCATCGGCTTGCCGTCCGCATTGTTGAGGCGTCGTCCTGATATCCGGCAGGCTGAACGCAATCTTGCCGCGGCAACCGAGCGCGTAGGTGTCCAAGTGGCCAGCCTCTTCCCAACCATTTCTCTGAGTGCGAGAGCTGGTGGTCAGAGCGGTAAATTCGGCAACTTGGCTACAACGGCCGCGAGCTTCTTCCAACTCGGTCCCCAAATTAATTGGGGTATCCTCAATCACCCGGCGGCCAAGCAGGATCTCCGCACTTACCGCGCCAGGCAGGAACAACAATACCTCGATTACAAACAAACGGTCCTTATTGCATTCCAGGATGTTGACGATTCGCTCGTCAGTTACAAAAGTGAAAAAGCACGACACCAGTTTCTTCAGGAGCAAGTCCTCCAAAATCAGCGCTCGGTCTCAATCGCGACTGAGAAATACACGCGAGGATTGACGAACTTCCTGAATGTGCTCGATGCGCAACGTTCTTTGTTGTCATCGGAGAACGCAGCGATTGAGTGCCGGGCCAACGTGTCCGTAGATCTTGTTGCGCTTTTTAAAGCCGTCGGTGGCGGTTGGCAAACAACTTATCCCGTCAGCGTCAGCAATCCTCCGACCGGCCTGCCTTAATTTCGAGTACCGGAAAACAGGTCCGCCGCTAGTCCGGATGTGCTTAGCATTTCAAGATCGTGGGTTCCGGGAACCACAGATGCCGAACTCTACACTGCCGGCGAGGATTGCCGGCGCAAAAGGTCGAAATGGATCCGGTGATTCAGCGTGAGATTAGTACTCCGGGAAGTCTATCGGCAAGGCCGCGCAAAGCATGTGAATGATGATGTCCGGAGGCTCTTAAGGCGTCATATTGTTGGCGACTTCTGCTATCGCAGTTGATGCTGGCGGATGCCCAGTAATAGACAGCTTTAAGCAGGCCAACGCTACAGGCGTTCCGCATGAGTATAGTCCTTCTTTTTCCACTTTGCGGAGGCGCTCTTGACGGCCAGCTACGTGGAGACTGTGCTTTTGGACGGCGCAGCCTCATTCAAGAGCGTACAGGACATTGGTTTACGTGTTCTGGCAAAAACAAGTTTGGAAGAAAGGAACAATTTAACGCCATTCCGCAGCACCGATCCCGAGATCCATCCTCTTTTGACCGATAAGGGATTTCGGGACGGTTTAGTGAGACTCAATTACAGCTCTGCGCGAAGGCTGCCTGGCGCCGCGATATTCCTCTTGGGAGCGCTCTGCGCTCATGCCCAGTCGCCCTCCGACGCGTCATCATTGGCCGATCAATCCCTCAATCAACTGCTGAACACGCCCGTCGTCACAGTCAGCAAACGCGAACAGCCGCTGTCGAAAGCGCCCGCCGCCGTATTTGTAATTACCCGCGAAGACATCCACCGCTCCGGGGCGACCACCATTCCGGAACTCCTGCGTCTTGCGCCCGGTGTCCAGGTCGACCGCATTACCGCCACTCAATGGGCCGTCAGCATTCGTGGTTTCAACGGGCTCTGGTCGAACAAGCTCCTGGTTCTCATCGACGGCCGCACCATCTATTCAGAGATCTTTTCCGGCGTTGACTGGGAGATGCAGGACGTCATCTTTGAAGACATCGATCGCATCGAGGTCGTGCGTGGTCCGGGCTCCAGTATCTGGGGCGCCAATGCGATGAACGGTGTCATCAACATTGTCACCAGACAGGCAGCCGATACAACTGGCGCCACACTCAAAGCCTCCACTGGAAATCTGGATAGGGCTCGCGCCCTGGTGCAGTACGGGGGCGCAATCGGTGGAACCTCGTTCCGCGTCTATGGAAAATTTAGGGACGAGTCTCTGCCGCTGTTCGATGGAGAAAAATATCCGGACACTCACCGGCAGGGATCTGCGGGTTTTCGTATTGACCGCAGCCTCACGTTGCGCGACTCATTAACCGTGCAGGGAGACGGGTATATCGGTGCGACCACCGATTACGAACTTCGGCCCGTGAGTTTGCCGAACTATCTTCCCGGCATTTTCAACGTAGATGGACACCCCGCTTCCTTCGATGTGCAGGCCAAGTGGACCAGATCCTTCTCCGACACCGCCGAGATCTCGCTGCAGGCCTTTGGCGGGAATAACCAGAGAATTGAGGATGGCATTGACGCACGGGACTCGACCTTCGACGTCGAACTCCAGAACGGTTTCGCGCTCGGAACCAGGAATTCTGTTCTTTGGGGCCTCGAAAGCCGCACCATCCGGGATCGTATCTTGGGAACGCCCGTCTTCGACTTCAATCCGGTGAGCCGCAGTCAAGTCCTGACGTCCGGTTTCTTCACCGACGACATCACCGTCGTGCCCGACCGTCTGGTATTGAGTGTTGGCGTCAAAGTGGAGAAGTACAGCTTCACCGGCGTGCAGCCGGAACCATCCGCTCACTTAGCCTGGACGCCCAGCAAAAACCAGACCGTCTGGGCATCGGTCGGGCGTGCCGTCCGCATTCCCTCCCGCTTCGAATTGGACATACGACTGGATGCCGCCGTCGCGCCTGGTCCGTTGCCCGACATCTTTCGGGTGATCGGCAATCCTCACGCCGCATCCGAGACCCTTCTGGCCTATGAGGCAGGCCACCGTATCAAGCTGGGAAACAGAGTCTCGCTCGACACAGCGGCCTATTACAACCATTACGGCACCCTTCGATCGACGCAGACGCTTGCTCCCGAACTCATGTTGCAGCCCATGCCCTATGTCCTCGTCCCGCTGCAATATAACCAGCTGGCGCAAGGTCGTGCGATGGGGCTCGAAACTGCCATTAACTGGGACCTTACCTCCAAATGGCATCTGACTTCCAATTACAGCTACGGAACGCTGGATGTCAGTCCAAAAGCCGGTAACAATTCGAACGTCAACATTTACCAGAGCGCCTCCGGATCCATGCCCAGACATCAGGCGCAGATCCACTCCTATTGGGACATAAGTCCTAAACTGCAGCTGGATGCCGGCGGCCGCTTTGTCGACCATCTCCAGGCCCAGCTGTTGCCCGCTTACCTCATCGCCGACGTGCGCTTGGGATGGCGTCCGGCAAAGAACTTCGAGTTCAATCTAAGCGTTGACAATCTCTTCAACGATGTGCACGCCGAGTGGGTGACCCCCGATGACGTTCTTTATCGCGGAAAGGTTTTCGGCCGCACCGGCAATTTGGCCGTTGTATGGCACTTCTGAGGCGCCGGGCCAGGTCACTCATGTCGTCATCCCTACATCGCTGGATCGTCTTGCTTGCGCTGCCTATGCTCCTTGGCGTCTCGTCGCGCGGGGGCGACCGCGGCGAGTACGAGGTGAAAGCCGCTTTCCTGGTGAACTTTACTCACTTCGTCGAGTGGCCCGATTCCTCTCTGACGGGACCCTTTACCATCTGTGTAATCGGCTCCGATCCTTTCGGCGATGTTCTAGACAGGATTGTCGGCGTCCACTCCGTGAACGGCAAGCCGATCTTCATCAAGCGTTTTACGAAAAGCATTGCCGGGGAATCCTGCCAGGTAGCCTTCATCGGCGACCTCAATCGCGGCAACCTCATGCGCCTTCTCCCCGTTCTCCAGGCCTCCCATTCGCTGACCGTTGGCGACTCATTGGAGTTTGCCGAGCATTACGGAATCATTGGCTTTTTTCTGGAGAATCAACGGGTAAGCCTGGCGCTCCACCCGGACCGGGCGCTAAAATCCGGTCTCAAAATCAATTCTCAGCTCACGCGCGTTGCCAGGATCATACCCGGCGACGGAGGGCGGCCATGAGATTTCTCCAGACCATCTCCGTTCGGGTCAAACTGGCGGTCGTCACCGTCGGAACCTTGATCGTAGCGTTAGTTCTCGCCTGGGTTAGCTTCGCCGCGCAGCAATTCCTCAGCTCCCAAACTCGCGCCATGAGCCAACTGGCCTCCCTGGCCGAAATGGCTGGACAAAATACCCGTGTGGCGCTGGCGTTCGATGACCGGAAGACTGCCATTGAGACCCTCCGGTCCCTTTCCGCACAACCCGGGCTGATCGGTTCCTGCGTTTACAACAAGCTGGGACGCCGCTTCGCTTGCTATCAGGCATCTCGCTCCGGCGCCCTTCCGCCCAAAGCTCCACAGATCGGAGATTACGTGGACACGCGCAGAAGCTCCCTCACTGTGGTGCGCCCCGTTCTGCTCGAAAAGGAAATCATCGGAACCATCTGCCTGGTGAGCGACTACCGCTATGTCCGCCGCGAGTGGCTGCGCAGCGCCGCCATCGCACTCTGGATCCTGCTCGCCGCCTGCAGCTTCGCCGCTCTCCTCTCGTTTCAGTTCATTCGAGCGGTGTGTGCTCCAGTCCTCAATCTCGCTCGCGTCGCCCGCGAGATCTCCGTCAATAAGAATTACGGGATTCGTGTCCCGGAAGGCAGCCGAGACGAAATAGGAGAACTCATCTCCGCTTTCAACGGAATGCTGGAACAGATCGACCACAGCACGCAGGATCTCGTCCAGATGAATACCCAGCTCATTTCGGCCAAGGATCGCGCCGAAGAAGCCACCCGCCTGAAAGGGGAGTTTCTGGCGAACATGAGCCATGAGATCCGAACCCCCATCAACGGCATCATGGGCATGACCAGCCTGACCCTGATGACCGAGCTCGATCCCGAGCAGCGCGAATACCTGGAGATCGCCAGCGCCTCTGCCGACTCACTCCTGGCTATTGTGAACGACGTTCTCGACTTCTCGAAAATCGAAGCCGATCAGCTTTCCATCCTGCCGGAACTTCTCCCGCTTCGCGAAGCACTCGAAGCGACCATCAAGTCAATGAAATACCAGGCCGCACAGAACAATCTTAGCCTCGGGCTCCAGATTGCTCCCGGCGTGCCCGCTATCGTCTGCGCGGATCCCCTGCGCTTGCGTCAGATCTTGCTCAATTTACTGGGAAATGCCGTCAAGTTCACCAAGGATGGCAGCGTCAATCTGTTCGTGACCACCGATCCGGATCACCGCCTGCGATTCGAAGTGAAAGATACCGGCATCGGCATCCCGGCCGATCGGCAGGATGCCATCTTTCAGGCCTTCGTCCAGGCTGATGGATCGCATACCCGGCAGTTCGGGGGAACCGGCCTTGGCTTAACAATCAGTGCCCGGCTGGTGCAACTAATGGGAGGAAAGATCGGCGTCCATAGTGAACCGGGAAAAGGGAGCACCTTCTGGTTTACCATCGCCGCCCCCACCCCGCCCGGCCGCTCAACACTCGATCTGAACGCTTTGAGCGCGCCGACCACTGAAACTACTTACCGGCTGCCCGTGTTTTAACCGGCGCAATTTCTTCCGCTGCCTCGGCGCCATTCGGCCGCATTCTTGTCACACCACGATCTGCCGATTGCTCCGGCAGCATCGTAACGCTCCACCTCTTCGGGCTGGAAATCTCACTTAGTAACACCAGCGAACCGGGCGTCGAAGCCGCAAAATGGATAC
>CBAAAA010000343.1:0-5668 GCA_964658695.1 uncultured Solirubrobacteraceae bacterium
CGCGATCGCCCGGTCCCCGCCCGAGCTGATATCAAACAGCCGAAGATTGGCCGCAACAGAGTAAACAATTCTGCCATCTGACAGCGAAGCCGATTCAATATCAAAACCCTGATGCTTCGTGAGCTGCCGCAAGTCTTTGCCAGCTTCGTTCATCGACCACAGATTCATGGTCCCGTTCCGATCGCTTAGGAAGTAGACCCGCTGCTTCCACCACATCACGTTCTTGCTGGCGCCGGCGTAGCTCCCTGTCAAGGGCATAGCTTCCGCATTGCCTGTGATCTTCCAGATATTTTCGGCGCTCCCGCCTTGATACCGCTTGGTGAAACTAGGCTGCCGCGCTAAGCGCGTGAAGAACAACGTCGATCCGCTGGCGTCATACGCGCCCTGCGCCGCCTGGCTGAGCGGAACCGCCTCCACGTGATTGCTTCTGTCAATCGTGAACAGCTGAGCGTTGCTCGGTATCGGCGCATAGCGATCCGTTGCATAAAGTATCTTCCCGTCAGGAGTCCACCCTACAACATCCGCATCTGCTCCGTCATACGTCCGCCTGACCGGAAGGCCGCCGCTCGCTGGCATGGTGTAAACCTCGCGCGGTCCCTCGTATGCAGCGGAAAATGCAATCGTCGATCCGTCGGGCGAAAACGCCGCCAGAGCTTCGCTTCCCGGATGCGTCGTCAGACGCGCGGCCAGTCCACCGGCTGTTCCAATCTTCCAGAGATCGCCTTCAGAAGTGAAGACCACCGTGTCCCCGTGAATCGTGGGATATCGATAATAGCCGTGATTATCCTGCCCGAAACATCCTGAACACGCCGCAAGCACAGCCAGAAACAAACGAATGCGCATGGTCCAGGCTAACCCATGCCGTTTGACTACTGGAAGCGGTAGCCCGGCTTCAATTCGCAGCTGTACAGCTTCGATTGGTCTGCATCCGTTTTCTGCGAACACGTAGCCCACGACAGATTCAGATCCGGTCCCAGCGGAAACACAATCGGGGCTCCATCCACCTCGGCCTCTATGCTGGGGCCTTCGGCCGATGCCGGCAGCGTGAAGCTTAATCCCGGACCGAAAATCACCGGGTAGGATCGGCGCACGAGATCGCTGATAAGGGTTCGCACCACATCCGCCTCCACCAGGAACGTCGCCGTATCCGACCAGCTGATGGCCGAAATGTCCAACGTCCGCTCACCCTCGCCGCGATTGTCGAGATCTATCTTCGTGAAGGGGCATGGACCAGCAATGCATGACACCCGAGGGGCACGAAACTGGCTTCCTTGAGGAGCTTCCAGGTGCTGCCGACCGACCCCCGCCTTCCAAAGGCCGTCCGGTGAACAGATTGGCTGGTTACCGCACGCAACGTTCCCTTTGTTCTCTGCCATAAATGTAGCCACCGTAGTCGCCTCGTCCACCGTGGATGACATCTTCGTCGTGTATCGAATGTGTACATCACTGATCTTCACCTGGGGACCGGCCGTCTTATCCGTCTTCTCCGGCGCACTCGATTTGAGATGCGCCACCTGAATGCGGTTCGCCGCGGTCACAGACATTTCGAGCGGATCAAAATCCCGGTGAACAAACGAAAGCAGAATCGGATTGCCGGCCTTCGCCCCAGGGTGCAAGGTCAAACGAAAAAACCCGGCCGCGTCCGATCTCGTCTGAGCCGCCGTCCCGGAACTGAACCCGGTGATAAGAACGTTCGTAACGGGCTGCTGCTTTCTCGGGTCGCTATCCTTAACGAGAACGACGCCAATGAGGGAGGTATCTTGTGACGAATGCGTCCGCAGCGCGAAATAGAGGCCCGTTCCCAATAGCCCGAATACGAGCAGCGCTGATCCCGTCACTGCGGCGGCATGCCGAACTGTCAACTTATTCCTCTCCTCGATCTTATGACGTCAAATAAGCGGCATAGTATCTCTGGTAAGTAGAGCTTCGAGACCCTTCGATTCGTCAAGATGGAAAATCGTCCATTGCGTAACTCAACTGGCAAGAATGACCCGGATACCATGCCGGACCCCCAAATCTCCCGAAGGAATCTGCTGGGAAACGCCGCCGCTATAGCCGCTGGGCTGGGTGCTGGCTGTGCGCCGTCATCCTTGTTCGCTGCGCCCGCTGCAAAAGACAAAATCAATCCAGTTGACCTGATCGAAACGATCTCGCCGGAGGACGACCAGTTTTTGGAGGAGCTTGAAAAAGCCAATTTCCAGTTCTTCATCGAACAAGCCGATCCCGAAACAGGCCTCGTGAAGGACCGCTGTAATGTTCGCGCCGCGGACACCAGTGTCGTCGCCAGTATTGCTTCTTCGGGCTTCGCACTCACGGCCCTTTGCATAGGCCATCAGCGAGGCTACATCCCGGTCGCCGACGCGCATGAACGGGTCATTCGGGCGCTGTCTTTCTTCTGGGAAAAAATGGAAACTCATCGCGGCTTCTTCTATCACTTCGCCAAAATGAGCACCGGCGAGAGAATCTGGGACTCCGAAGTCTCTTCTATCGATACCTCCATCATGCTGTGCGGCCTTCTGACCTGCCGCGAACACTTCCGGCATCCGGAAATTGATAAGCTCGCCACCGACATCTTCGATCGCGTGGAGTGGCGCTGGTTATCGGAAGATACTACGCTGCTGCCGCAAGGCTGGTCGCCCGAGACCGGCTTCCTCCCCTATCGCTGGGACTACTACAGCGAACTCATGATGATCTACCTGCTCGGTTTAGGATCCGTCCAGCACCCCCTGAAGGTCGAGGCCTGGACCGCCTGGAAGCGCCTTGAATTCGAGTACGCCGGACTCAGATACATCGGCTCCTTCGCGCCGCTCTTCGTCAACCAGTACTCTCAGGCCTGGTTCGACTTCCGAGGCCGTCGCGACCAATTCACCGATTACTTCAGGAACTCCATTGTCGCCACCGAAGTCCACCGGCTCTGGTGCATCGAGCTCTCGAAAGAATTTTCCGACTACAGCGACGATCTCTGGGGCATTACCGCCTCTGATTCCGATCGCGGATACGTCGTCTGGGGAGGTCCACCCACCATGGGCCCGATCGATGGAACCGTCGTGCCGAGTGGCCCGGCCGGGTCGCTCCCCTTCTTGCCCCAAGCCACCCTCCGCGTTCTGAAAAACATCAAAGAAAAATACGGCGAGCATGCTTGGTGCCGCTACGGTTTTGTGAACGCTTTTAATCCCTTGAAAAACTGGTACGACCAGGATGTGGTCGGCATCGATACCGGAATCACCATGATCATGGCTGAAAATCTGCGTACCGGCTTCGTTTGGGACACCTTCATGAAAAGCCGCGAGGCCCAGCGCGGATTTGCACGCGCTGGCTTTAAGAAGTACGATATATCCTACAAAGCTGAGCAGGAAAAATTCGAAGCTCGCTCGCATTGACGGAAGAAACACCAAACCGGCATCGGGATGCTTCGTCTAATTGAATGGGAGATTTAGGAAAAAATGCGAAAGACCTTCAGCATATCGGCCATCTTGTTGGGCCTGTGCTTTGCTTCTCCAGCTGTTTACGGCCAGAGTTCCGATGAAATTCGGCAGGCGCAGCAAGCCCTTAAGGACAAAGGTTTTGATCCGGGGCCCGTCGATGGAGTCGACGGCGGAAAGACGAAGTCAGCCATCAAGGCCTTCCAGAAGTCGCAGAATCTCGCCGCGGACGGTCGCCTGGGGCCCCAGACTCTGGACGGCTTGGGAGTGAAGCACGGCTCCGCCAAGACCAACATGAAGGCTGCCGGATCCAATCTGAAACATTCCTACTCAAATGGCGGCAAAGATATCGGTGAAGGCGGCAAGGATCTCGGAAAGAATATCAAGGATGGAAAGCCAGTATCGGCTGCCAAGGACTTCGGAAAAGGCGTTGGGAATGGCGCAGCCAAAATTGGCGTCGGAACCGGTCATGCGGCGAAAAATGTCGCTAAAGGTGTGAAAAACGCCGTCACCCCTAACTCCAAGAAAGACACTTCCGACACTAGTAAGTAGCCCTGATGTAAGTAGCACGTGACTGCTGGTGACTTGGTTCTTCAAGCCGCCAGCGTTTCGAAGTACTCGTCCGGCGGAGTCGATACCAGCATCAGGCTGTTCATTCCTGCTTGTGAATACTCGAATGCATGATAGAGAGTGACCACGTCCGCTATTGAGTGTCTCAGCCCAATCATGACCGGGTGGCGAAGTTGCCACCAGCATAAGCAGTTCAACTCAGATCTCAACTCCCCAAACGTAAGCACCGCTCCATCGCGCGGCACTTCACAATCTAAAACAAGCAACAAAGTCCCGTCTTCGGCGAAGATGTACCGCAACGCGCGCACTTTCCCAACTTCGTCCATAAAGACGGCTTGAACCGCCATCCCTAATTCTGCGAAGGTTCTGTCGCAGAGATCTTCCTTTAGCTGGTTGTAGGTAATCTCCCCATGTTACACGACTCTGCCTAGAAGAGTTACTAGTGTCGCCGAGACTTAGACCTTCTTGGCTTTGAGAATGCTCTCGACCCGGGACAATGTCCCTTCTCCGGACGCTTTTCCTACCGGGCGAACCTCGGCCGGTATCTCCCTCCGAGCGAATCCGTCCCCGGACGCGATCACATTCCCATCCTCATCGAGACGTTCCACCTCGGCAACTTCATGACTGACCGTCACCGTCTGCTCCACTCGCTCCACTTCTTCTATCCGCGTGATGTAAATCTCTTCCGTTACCACCCATTGCTTAGTTACAACCAACACCTCCGAGATTACAGGAATGATCAGAGTGTTCCCCTCTTGCCGTGGCTGCTGAGGACCGCTTACCACTCGGTCCGTTTTTATACGCCGTATCTCTGCCCGCCCTCGCCGTAACTCCTGTTCGAGTATCTCCTCATGTCCTTCCACCCTCTTCGTGACGCGAACGCCGCCCTTTGCTACAGGAACGGCATCCGCGTGCACTTGTTCGGAAATGACGGGAACGATCGTATCGCTTGAATTATCCTGGTCCATCAATCCGGGTTCCGATCGCATCTTCCCAGTTACTTCGTTCCAACCGGGCGCGCGAATCTAGCGCCGGCGATAATCCTCCTCGTTTGCCCCTAGAGCAGTGTCCGCAGAGGCGCCCGTCGCCCCGCTTTGTGCCGCTGAACTTCCCGCCGGCACGTTCTCCACGTCCACTTCGGTATGTCGAACACTCTCCTGAATCGTCTCAGTGCGTTCGGTCTCGTCTTTGTGGACGCGAACTTCTTCCACTACCCGAGCCTGCTTTGACACCACCGGCTCCTCGGCAAATTCCTTCACTTCGAAGACTTGCTCTTGTCCCGGCCGCAGATCCGCTGCCGTCGCCTCTCGATTCACCGGAGTGCGATCGACTCTCACCTGTTCTTCGCGCAGCCGAATCGTCTCTTCCACCGGCTCGTCAATCACTCGCGAGTAAACCCGCACACCACCCTTAAGAACAGATCGCTTTCCAACCTTCAGCTCTTCCCGGACGACCGGAATCGCGCCGCTCTCCTGACCTGCTCTGCTTCCGGTCGGTACCGTTCCCGCGCCGTACGCCGGAACCGCTCCGGTGGGAGGAGCCGCAACTAGCGGATCGCGCGTCTCGATACCCGCCGGGCCATCCTCCCGGTGCACGTCCACCGGATTATGGCCATTCAGAATGCCTGCTGCTCGCTCTACCGTGCCGTCTGTTACGTCGACACTCAAGAAACTGTG
>CBAAAA010000344.1:0-5638 GCA_964658695.1 uncultured Solirubrobacteraceae bacterium
GATGATCGAAGCAGGAGCCATGCGGGCACACGAACTTACCCGGCTGAAACGCCGTTCGATCCAGCTTGCGAACCTGCTCCCAGTTATGCGCCGCCGAATCATCGCCCAGCTGTTCAATCACCTTGTTATTGCGATCCAGCAGCGTGACCCGTGCTCCGAGATCGGGTACCACTGCCTCGCCGTGCTTGCCAAAATCGAAGTAGCAGGGCAGATTCGTCCCTTCAAAAAACGCAATGTGTTCGCCCGCCAGACTGAAGGTCTGAATGCGGTGATTCGCCCGATCCGCAATCATCAGAATCGGTTCGCTTCCGCGATTGTCCAAGATGATCCCGTGCGGGCAGTTGAGCTTCCCAGCCTCCTGTCCCGGTCCGCCAAACGTTCGCAGATACTTGCCGCTCTTGTCGTAGACGTTGACAAAGCTCGACCCATATCCATCGCCAACATAAATGTCCCCGTTCGGCGCAATGGCTAAGTTCGTCGGGCTGTACTTCTTCTTCGTCCCATCGGCATTCGGCTTGTAAGCGTCCGACTGCTCCGGATATCCCAGCGTGAACACTTCCTCGCCATTCAAAGTTGTCTTCAACACCAGCCCGCGCTGCGTGTCGCAAAGATAAAGAAACTCGGTACTTCCTTCTTTGCGTATGTGCAGGCCGTGAGCGCCGCCCTTAAACTCCTTACCCCAACTCTTGACGAACTTTCCTTTGGCATCGAAGATCACCATCGAGTCGCTGCTCTCGCTGGCGGCGTTGACGGTGTGGTGAACGTAGATGTGGCCCTGCGAATCCTCACAAACCCCATGCGTGTTGCCGTACTTGATCTGCCCCGGAAGATCGCCCCAGTCGTGGGTCGCTTCGTAAGTGTATTCGCCGGAGCCGAGCACCGGTTTCGCCGATCCGGATTTGTTAGTCGCGCCCAAAATCAACGGTGCTCCTGCACCGGCTGCGAAAAGAAAGGATCGTCGTGTGGACATCTCAGGCGAGTATCTTCTCATTGACATTCCCGGCCACGTCAGTAAGTCGGAAGTGACGGCCCTGGAACTTGTAAGTCAGACGCTTGTGATCGATTCCCAGGCAATGCAATAAAGTGGCCTGTATGTCGTGAATCGGAACCGGATCCGACAGCGCATTGTAGGAAAAGTCATCCGTCTCTCCCACTGTCACGCCGCGCTTCATGCCCCCACCCGCAAACCACATTGAGAAACAGCGGGGATGATGATCACGTCCGTAATTGTCTTTCGTGAGATGACCCTGACAATACACAGTGCGGCCGAACTCGCCGCCCCAGATCACCAGCGTGTCATCCAGCAGCCCTCGCTGCTTCAGATCGGTAACCAATGCCGCCGACGCCTGATCGGTGCCTTTGCATTGCAGTGCAAGATCACGCGGTAGATCGTTGTGTTGATCCCAGCCGCGGTGGTAAAGCTGAATGAAACGCACTCCTCGTTCCGCCAGCCGCCGCGCCATTAGACAATTGGCCGCATACGTTCCCGGCTTCTTCGAATCGGGTCCGTAAAGCTCGAAGGTGCTCTCCGGCTCCTTCGACAGATCCGTCAGCTCTGGAACCGAACTCTGCATCCGGTAGGCCATCTCGTACTGCGAGATGCGCGTGGCAATCTCAGGGTCGCCGTAACTCGCTTCAGTGATGTGGTTCATCTCCGAGACTGCGTCGAGCATGTTGCGGCGTGTAGTCGCGTCGATGCCGTCAGGATTAGCGAGAAACAACACCGGATCGCCAGAGGCGCGGAACCGCACACCCTGGTACTTGGAAGGCAGAAAGCCGCTTGACCAGAGCCGGGTGAACAGCGGCTGATCGCGGTTCAATGCGTTTGCCTGAGAGATCAGCACGACAAAGGAAGGCAGATTCTTATTCTCACTCCCCAGCCCATAACTAACCCACGAGCCCATGCTCGGCCGTCCCGGTTGCATGAACCCAGTCTGGATGAAGGTGATCGCCGGATCGTGGTTGATCGCATCTGTGTTGACTGTCTTGACCAACGTCACTTCGTCAATGATCTTCGCCGTATGCGGCAGCAGTTCACTGACGTAAGTCCCTGTTTCCCCCGCGCGTTTGAAGTTGAAAATAGAAGGCGCGATCGGCAGCGAGTTCTGGCCCGATGTCATTCCCGTAATCCGCTGACCCTGCCGAACCGAATCCGGTAACTCAGTGCCCGCAATATCCATCAACTTCGGCTTGTAATCGAATAAGTCTATCTGCGAAGGCGCACCGGACTGATGCAGATAGATGATTCGTTTGGCCCTCGGTGCAAAATGCGGCAGATCAGCCATCCCACCAAACTCAACCGAACCCTTCAGCGCGGTCTCTTCAGCAAACAGCTCCGGATTCAGAATCGAGGCCAATGCCATCACACCGATTCCCTTGCTGGTACGGCCGAACAACTGCCGCCGGGTCAAGTTCACTTCACGTTCAACTAAAGGATTCATCGGCAGGACTCAATTCTTCGTGATAGTCTCATCCAGGTTCAGGATCGTGCTCGCGACTAGAGTCCACGCAGCCAGCTGCACCGGATCGAGTTTCGGATTCCGCTTCGACTCGCCGATAGCCAGCAGCTTCTCCGCCGCCGCATGGTCGCTGTCGTAATGCACCATCTCCGTCTTGTACAGGCCTTCAAGGACCTGGAACTCTTTCGGTGTCGGATCCCGGTCAGTCGCGAGCCGAAAAGCGAAACGAATCCGATCGGTTTCCGTTGTGCCGCCCTGCGTGAGGTCGCGTTCCGCCAGAGCACGTGAGGCTTCAACGTATGTGGGATCGTTCATCAGCACCAACGCCTGCAGCGGCGTGTTCGTAATTCCTCGGCGTGCCGTGCACTTTTCCCGATCCGATGCATCGAAGGTGTTCAATGTTGGATACGGCACCGACCGTTTCCAGAAGGTGTACATGCTGCGGCGATAAAGATCAGCGCCGTGGCTCTGCTCGTAGGTTTGTGCGGAGTACTGACCTCCGAACGCCATCTCTTCCCACAAGCCTTTCGGCTGATAAGGCAGCACGCTCGGGCCGCCGATCTTGTCGTTAATCAAACCGCTGATGACCAACGCATTGTCGCGTACCATCTCGGCGGGAAGCCGGAACCGTGGACCATGCGCCAGCAACCGATTCTCCGGATCCCTCTCCAGAAGCTCTGGGCTCACTTTTGAATCCTGGCGATAGACAGCCGACGTCACAATCAGGCGCTGCATCGCCTTGACGTCCCAGTTCGTGCGAACAAACTCCGTTGCCAGCCAGTCCAGCAGTTGAGGATTGCTGGGCGGATCTCCCTGCGAACCGAAGTCCTCGCTGGTCTTCACAATTCCGGTACCGAAGTACATCTGCCAGAAATGGTTGACCGCCACCCGTGCCGTCAACGGGTTCGCAGGATCCACAATCCACTTCGCCAGTGTCAGCCGGTTCCGGGGCGCATCTTTTGGAAGCGGCGGCAGGACCGCCGGAGTGTTGGGTTCCACTTTATCGCCGCGTAACTGGTAATCGCCACGCTTCAGCACATACGTGTCGCGCGGCTTATCCATCTCCGCCATCACCATGGTCGACGGAATCTCATCGTTCAACTTGTCTAATCCTTTGTTCAGCGACGTGTAGTCAACCGCGAGCTGCTTCTCCGCCGGATTGCCCGCCTCTTTCAGAAAGTATTCCCGCACCCACTTCTGTTGTTCTTCATTCCGCTGGTCGGCCGCGAGAGTCAACACCGAATGCAGCGGACCCCGCAATCCCAGTTCAACAGCTTCAGTTCCATACAGACGCCGGTTGTAAATCCGTAGATCACCGATCTGGCCTTTGAAGGGGGTGCCCCAATCCTTGTTGCCAAGCTGCAGCTCCGCCCCATCGAACGGCGCAAACGAGTACTTATCCACGGCGACTTGTGTATCTACACTCCTGCCGTTAACGTAGACCTGAATTCCCTTGGCCTTACCGGAACCGTCGTAGGACACGGCAAGGTGGTTCCACTCCTCAAGCTCCAGTCCGGATTCCGACCTTGCTTCCAGTGAGGATTCGATGGAGCTTCCGCGCAGCCGCACGATCACGTTGCAGTTCTTCTTGTTGCAGTAGTCGATCGCGACTTCAAACCCAGGCGATGTCTTCTTTGTCTTGTCATATTTCTGAAGAAGAGCCATACCCGATGGACCATCCGGCTTCACCCACAGCGCCACCGTAAACGGACTCTTACCCGCGATCGCTGGCCCCAATCCAAAGGACACTGTCCCAAAAGACACCTGCGGAGAGTCGTCAAGATCCACCGCGCGTCCCATACGGCCGGGAACGTACGCCACTTTGCCGGCAACCACTTTTCCCGTTTGGTTGGGCCGCAGCCGGTCCGCCAGCGAATCGTTGAAACCGTACTCGGCGACCAGCCCCGACGTCACATCCGATACCGGAATTTCACGCTCATGCTGCTCCCACGCCAGCTGAGCGGTGGCAACCTCCGTATCCTTCTGCTTGATAGCGTTCTGCAGCAGCTCCTTGATCGACTGCTGGCGCTCATTGGGGAGTTGCAGGAACGGTTTTGCATTGCCGGTGTATCCATCCAGCCCCTTCTCCGGAACGCTGTTGAAGAATGCACCGAAACTGTAGAAGTCCTTTTGGCGCAGCGGATCGTATTTATGATCGTGGCATCGCGCGCAACCCAGTGTGATCCCGAGCCAGGTTGTGGAAGTCGCTTCGATCCGATCAACGATATATTCGTTCTGATACTCCTCCGGAATCGCGCCGCCTTCGAAGTTGATCATGTGGTTGCGATTAAATCCGGTCGCAATTACCTGCGGCTGGGTAGCATGCGGCAGCAGGTCGCCGGCAATCTGCTCCACTGTGAACTGATCGTAGGGCTGGTTGCGATTGAACGACTGAATCACCCAATCCCGCCACGGCCACATCTCACGCGCGCTATCGATGTGATAGCCATGTGTGTCTGCATAACGCGCAAAATCAAGCCACTGCATGGTCATCCGCTCGCCGTAATGCGGCGATGCCAGAAGACGGTCCACCACTCTTTCATAAGCCTGCGGAGACTGATCTTTGACAAACGCGTCCACCTCCGCCAGCGTCGGCGGCAAACCAATCAGGTCAAATGTTACGCGGCGCAGCAGGGTGGCTCGGTTCGCCTCCGGCGAGGGCTTCAAACCTTCGGATTCCAACTTGGCCAGCACAAACTGGTCAATCGGGGTGCGCACCCACTCTTTTTCCTTGACTTCAGGGAGCGCCGGGCGCACGGGTGAAACGAAAGCCCAGTGTGTCTCCCACTTCGCTCCTTCATCAATCCATTTCTTGAGCGTCTCAATCTGGACAGGGCTCAGCTTCCGTCCCGAGTAGACCGGCGGCATCCGCATCGCCTCGTTAGGATTGCTGATGCGCAGATACATTTTGCTATGCGCGGAGTCACCCGGCACAATCACACCCGCTTTCGTGAATGCGCCCTCTTTGGTGTCGAAGTGAAGCCCGGCCATGCGCTGTTTGTCATCCGGCCCATGGCAGGTGAAGCAGTTGTCCGACAGGATCGGCCGGACTTGGCGGTCGAAGTTGACTTCCGGGGAAGCGCCTTGCAGAATGCAGGCTACGCCACAAACAAGCCCGGCGATAGGGAGAAGGCGACGTGGCATCTACTACTAGGAACCCTCCGCGAAGTGGTTACGCG
>CBAAAA010000345.1:0-5605 GCA_964658695.1 uncultured Solirubrobacteraceae bacterium
CAGGACTAGCCTCGCAGGACACTAGACTAGAGCATCAGCGAAGCAAGTCTTCCAACTGGATCTTCGTCTCGGTGCCCCCGTCCCGATACTTGACGATCACGGGAGTGTAAAGCGAAATCCCCCACTCCTGCCCGACTCCCGATTTAATTGCCCGCGAGCCTGCGACGACGACCGCCTCTTCAGGAATGACCAGCGCATTGTCGCCCTCTGCACGATGGACTGTCTGGCGTACCAGGTCGTAGACAGGCGTGGAACGGTTGAGAATGGTACCGCTTCCCAGAACGGCACGGCTTTTCACCACCGTGCCTTCGTACACGCCGCAATTGCCGCCAACCAGCACGTCATCCTCAATGATCACCGGCATGGCGCCAACCGGCTCCAGCACCCCGCCTATTTGCGAAGCGGCCGAAATGTGACAGTTCCTGCCGATCTGTGCGCAGCTGCCAACCAGCGCATGAGAATCGACCATTGTTCCGTCCGAAACGTACGCGCCGGCGTTGATGTACATTGGCGGCATACAGGTGACGCCGCGGCCAACAAACACACCGTCCCGGATACTTGATCCGCCGGGTACAATGCGAAGTCCGGCATCGACACCGACTCGTTTCAACGGATATGTGGACTTGTCGAAGAATGGCAGCGGGCCCGAGCCGGTGTAATCGACAATGCCGCCAATCCGAAACCCAAGCAGGATGCCCTTCTTCACCCATGGGTTGACGCGCCATCCGCTCGGCTGACCGGGATCCGGTTCGGCAGCGCGCACCACACCGTCATTCAGGAGCTGCTTGAATTTATCGAACAGCTGCCGCTGCGCGTCAGTGTAGCCGGCTGGCTTCTCGTCGAAAAGCTCCTGGATATGTTGCCGCAGTCTCAGTAACTCGGACTCAGCAATCAAGCCCGGGCTCCAACGGCAAGAGACAAGGATTCCAGGGCGCTCTCGATTTTTTGCTGGGAAGCGGCGAGCGGCTCGACCATGGGAAGACGCCAGACAGGATTGATCAACCCCATGCGAGCCAGGGCGAATTTCACCGGCCCTGGATTCGTTTCGATGAAGTTCACTTCCATTAAATTCTGGAACCTGCGTTGCAAATGGCGCGCTTGAACATAGTCGCCGTCCAGGGCGGCGTGAGTCAGCTGTGTGAACTCGGCCGGAATCTCGTTGGCGACGACGGAAATCACCCCGCGCCCGCCAAGCGCAATGACGGGAATGGTTGCGGCATCATCTCCCGAAAGCACAATGAAATCGTCGTGGAGTCGGGCAAGAATGCTACCGATCTGACTGATGTTGCCTGAGGCTTCTTTCACTCCGGCAATGTTCGGGATTTCAGACAGTCGAGACAAAGTGGACGGTTCGACATTGACCGAAGTACGTCCCTGCACGCTGTAAACGACGATCGGCAGGGTCGTCGATTGAGCAATGGCCCGGTAATGTTGATACAGGCCTTCCTGGGTCGGCTTGTTGTAGTACGGCGTGACGCAGAGGATGCCAGCCGCGCCGATTCGTTTCAGTTCGTCCGCCAGTTCAATGACATGAGCAGTGTTGTAGCCGCCTGCTCCTGCAAGCACGGGAACGCGGCCCTTCACTTCTTCCACAGTGATTTCGACGACCCGGAGATGCTCGCGATGGGTCAGAGTCGGGCTCTCACCGGTGGTTCCGCAAGGAACTAGAAAATCGATGCCGGCCGCAACCTGACGGGACACCAGCCGGCGCAATGATTCCTCATCGAGCGACCGGTCAGACCGGAAAGGAGTGACGAGCGCGGTGCCACAACCAGTGAACATGGGTACTCCTGTCATTTATTATCGGGGACCGCTGATCGCCGATCCTCACCGAAGAGAACGTTCTCAAACGTATGGACACCTGAGCGTCCAATAATCCAACCGGCTGCCTTCAATGCACCATGTGCGAAACCATCCCGGCTGCGCGCCACATGGCGCAGCGTCACCGTGTCCGACTCCGAATCGAAGCCGATCTCATGAGTGCCCGGATGCCTCCCAGCCCGGCTGGAACTGGTATCGATCCGTCGAGCATAACCATGGTCTTTCATGATGTCTACAAGCTGTAGCAGAGTTCCGGAAGGAGCATCTATTTTCGCGTCATGATGGATTTCCCAGGCCCACGCGCCGTACTGTTTCTGATCCTCGAATAGCTGTGCCGCAAGTCCGGCCAGCCTGCGGAAGATCGCGATGCCAATCGAAAAGTTCGGACTCCAGACTAAGCCGGTGGCGTTCTGCTCAAATCGTCTGCTCACCTCGGGAAGCTCGTTGAGCCATCCTGTGGTTCCTGTCACGACGGGAATTCTTAAATCAGCCAGACGGTTGAGATTCGCAAGCGCGGCGTGTGGCGACGAGAACTCGATGGCGACGTCCACGCCCCGGAAACTCTCCTCCACGATGCCGCTGCCGTTGAGATTGCTGGCGCTGTTCAGCGTAAGAACAACTTCGAGATTGTGTTGCGAGGAGAGCTGCTCGATCAGCCGGCCCATTTTTCCGTATCCGACCAAAGCCAATCGTTTTTTGGAACCTGTCATCTTGCGCCCGTCATCTTTTCGCGCTCCATCAGTCGAACACCGCGGGATCCAGCTCCGAGAAGAATTCTGTATGCAAGGCCAAGACGGTCTGTTGCAGATCGGATTCAGCGACCAGGAAGCCAAGGTTCAGGAGGGAAGCACCTTGAGAGATCATGCGAATGTTGGTTTTTTTCAGTGCGCTGAAGGCGCGTCCCGCGATACCCGGAGTGTGTCTGATATTCTCACCCACCAGGCAGACAATGGCCTGCGCGTCTTCCGATTTTACGTCGGCGAAGGTGCGGAGCTCGTGCAGGATCTGGCGCATATTTTCGAGGTTATCCACCGTGAGAGAGACGCTTACCTCGGAGGTGGAGACCATGTCCACGCTGGTGGAGTAGCGATCGAAAATCTCGAAAATCCGACGCAGAAAGCCGTGGGCCATCAACATGCGCGAAGAAGTGATGTTGACCACGGTAATGTCTCGCTTGCAAGAAATGGACTTCACCGGGTTTTTGCAAGGCGTTGCCACCAGAGTGATGCGGGTACCCTCCACATCGGGGCGTCGCGAGTTCAGGATCGTAACGGGGATATTTTTTTCAACCGCGGGAGCAACCGTCGCCGGGTGCAGCACCTTGGCTCCAAAATAGGCCATTTCGGCAGCTTCAGCAAACGAGATGCTTTTGACGCGATGTCCACCGGGAATGATGCGCGGATCGGCGGTGAGCATCCCATCGACATCAGTCCAAATCTGGATCTCGTCTGCATCGATCCCCGCTCCCACGATGGCCGCTGAATAGTCGGACCCACCGCGCCCCAGGGTAGTCGTCTGGCCTTCTTCAGTGCCTCCTATGAAGCCTCCCATCACAACGACATCGGTCTCAGTCAGCGGAGCAACTTCCTCCTGCAGCTTTTCGTAAGTCTTGTCGAACAGCGGCTGCGCCTGCGTGAACCGGTCATCCGTGACAATCACCCGGCGCGCATCCACATGCCTGGCGGGGAGTCCCGCCGAACGGAACGCGTAAGTAACGATGAGGCTGGAAAGCCGTTCCCCGATACTGGCAACCGCGTCCATAGACCGCGGCGAGAGTTCACCAACGATAGACAGCCCCTTCACCAGTTCGTCGAGCCATTCGAAATGCGTGCGAATGTACCGGTCGAGCTCAGCCGATGCGGCGCCAGCCAGAGCCAGGCCGTGAAGCAGATGGTGTGCACGCACTTCATCGACGGTTGTGAGTGCCTGATCACGTCGCCCGGAAGCTGCTTCCCGGGCAGCCTCCAGTAGCTTGTTCGTGGTCTTGCCCATGGCGGACACGACCACAACTGGACGTCGTTGCTGATGGCGCTTCACCAGCCCCGTCACTCTTTGAACAGCGTGTTGGGATTCGACGGAGGTTCCGCCGAACTTCATCACAATCATCGGACAACCCTCAGTCGAGGAAACCCTCGGAGGCCATCAACTCTGCGTTGAGAACCGCGGCTCCGGCAGCGCCTCGAATGGTGTTGTGTCCACAGGCTACGAACTTCACATCCAGCACCGGGCATTCACGCAGCCGGCCGACGAATACCGCCATGCCATTTTCCCGGTTTGCATCGCGTCTCGGTTGAGGGCGATCGGGCTGCTCCATGTAGAGAAGCGGCCGTGGTGGCGCACTCGGAAGCTGGCGCTCCTGAGGCAGACCTTGAAATCCTTCGATAGCGCGCCGGATTTCCGCCAGCTGCGGTTTAGCATCGAATTCAACGGAAGTGGCAACCATATGCCCGTCTGCAACAGCTACCCGATTGCATTGTGCGCTCACAGCCGCATTGAGCGGGACGGCAACTCCACCAGAAACTCCGCCGAGGATCTTTTGCGTTTCCGATTGCATCTTTTCTTCTTCATTGCCGATGAACGGAATGACATTGGCAAGGATATCGATGGAGGCGACCCCCGGATAGCCGGCGCCCGACACCGCCTGCATGGTCATCACGATGATTCGACGGATGCCGAACTGCACGAGCGGTGCGAGCGCCATCGTGAGCACAATGGTCGAGCAATTCGGATTGGTGACGATCATCCCCTTCCATCCACGATTCCGCTGTTGCGCGTGAATCAGCGACAGATGGGAAGGATTTACCTCGGGAACAAGAAGCGGCACGTCCGGTTCCATACGATGGTTGCGCGAGTTTGAGACCACGACATGCCCTGCTTGCGCAAAGGCCTGTTCTATCTCGGTAGCGACTGAGGCATCCATGGCGGAGAACACCAGCCTCGGAGCGCGGCCGGGCTTGGAATCTGAGACGGTGATCTTAGAAGCCGTTTCGGGCATCTCGCCCTCCAGCCTCCAGGAAGTCGCTTCGCGCAGTGTCTTCCCGGCCGAACGGTCACTGGCTCCAAGCCAGGTCAACCTAAACCAGGGATGGCCCTGCAGGAAGCGGATGAAATGCTGGCCTACCATCCCGGTCCCGCCGAGAACACCTACTTCAATCGGTTTCATAATGTCTCACGCTCAAAAGATCCACGCCGGAGCGCAGATTACTTCGAGAGCCTTGTCACCATCTGCTTATAAAGTGCAATCGCCTCGGTAAGCTGATGCTTAGGAATGCGCTCCTCTGTCGTATGCGCAACGTGAATGCTGCCGGGCCCGATAAGAAACGGCTGGCCCCATGCCCCATTGAAGGCCGGTATATCGGTGGTGAAAGCTACTACCGTTGTCTCCAACCCATCAAGGCTTCCGAGATGTACCGCGGGAATGAAGAGGACCTCTTTCGCTTCGGCATCGGGACGGGCGGCAGATTCCATTTCCCGTCGCAATTCGCTGACGTCGCCCACGACACGGATGAAAATCTCGGCATGCGCCTCATCGGGAATGACATTGGGCGCCCGGCCGCCGGAGATGAGACCGATATTCATGGTGCTTGGTCCTAACAGCTCATCCTTGGGAAGCGGCACCTGCCTTACTCGACTCAAGGAATCGAGAAGCTTTTCCACGGCAGATTCGCCCAATTCCGGGTAAGCCGAGTGAGCCATCTTGCCACGGGCGGTGATCTGATAGCGCAGAGCGCCTTTCGAGCCAAGAGCGAGTTTGTTCTCGGTGGGCTCGCCGTTGATCAGAAAC
>CBAAAA010000346.1:0-5599 GCA_964658695.1 uncultured Solirubrobacteraceae bacterium
AAATTGCGTGCGTCTAAATCGGTGTTGCGGAGAAACTCGAACGCGCTGCCGTGAAATTCATTTGAACCGGAACGAGTCGAGAGTTGGATGAGCGCTCCTGCCCCGCCATACTCGGCGCTATAGTTCGAGGATTGAATCGTGAACTCCTGCAAAGCATCCGGATCGGGCATGGTCGGTACCGAATCAAAAAAGCGGTTGGTGTAATTTGTGCCGTCCAGTTGGAAGTTGTTCTGCGTTGCGCGGAGCCCGTTCACCGATAGGCCCGTATTGTCCTGTTGACCAGATTCCGTACCCACGTTCGTGAGGACAGTTCCCGGCGTCAGCGTTGTCAGTTGTAATGCATTCCGGCCGTTCAGCGGAAGGTCTTGCATCTGCCGTTGCGTCACAGAAGTCTGAACGCTTGAGGAATCGGTCTGAACCAGCGGTGCGCCCTCTGTTACTTCCACCTGTTGTGAGGCGTTTCCGATCACCAGCGAGAAGTTAAGACTCAAGCTCTGGCCGGTTATCAGCGAAACGTTGTCGCGGCGTTGTGGTTGGAAACCTTGTACGCTCACGGAGAGCGCGTAACCGCCGATAGGGAGGTCGGGGAAGACAAATATCCCTTGACCATTGGTGTTCACCGTCCGAGCCAGGCCTGTTCCGGAATTGGTGCAAATGACCTCCGCGTTCGGAACGGCGGAGCCCGTTGGGTCCACCACTGTCCCATCGATTCGACCGGTGGATTGCGCTGCAAGTGGAAATCCGGCACACAGGAGGAGTGGCAAAACGCTGATAAGAAAACAATTCCGCCTCATAGATCTATATGCCTATCAGAATGATATAGATCGAACGCCCGTGTCAACAATCCCGATGGGGACCCATGGATTTTGACAGTCTAAGTGTTACAAACCGTTGCGTATTGCGAAGGCACGCGCCCAGCCTTGTTCAGCTCCTCTTCGCCGATCTTTGTGGCGTAGAAGATCCGCGCGGTCCACTTCTTCGCAAGGTCGATGAAAGCCTTGCCGGGCGCAAGATCCGGTTGCGAGCTCTCGTTTAACTCCGTCAGCAGCTTCGTTTGTGTTTGGAAATCGAGATTCTTGAACGGCTGCGATTGCGCCCTTAAGGAGTACCCGTCCAGCCACCAAAGGCCCTCAAGGAACGACACAGTATCTGTTTGCGGCGAATCCGCAAGTATGTGATCCAGGTGCAAGTGTACACATGCGTCGCGCGCGCCCGGCGTATCCGTGCGCGGAATGATCACCTCCGCAACCGCGGCCACCGTTTCCACTTGATGTTCATCGAAGACCTGCGGCTGCCAGCGCGTGGGATCGAACGCGTCGGGCGAACCGGTATCTGTGACATGCTGCTCGTGAAATGCCGTTGACGCACTACCTGCAAGCGGAATCAGGGCGAACCCGGACGTAAATGATCGTCTTGAAATACTCATGCGGCAACTGTCTCCCATTGGCGCGAGCGCGCAGATTTCAGAACGGCGTCCAGAACACGTTGTACTATGAGGCCGTCCGCAAAGTCAGGGTGGAAGGTTTCGCCCCGCGCCAGGCAGGACAGAAAATCACCCAGCGCGGCGATGAACGTGTGCTCATAGCCGATGATGTGGCCGGGACGCCAGAAGTTCGATCCGTACGGGTGCTTCAGGTCGGTTACTAACAGGCTGCGAGCGCCTTGCTCCGGCGCAGGATCCTCCGCGTTGAAGAACTCCAGCCTGTTCAAGTCTTCCAGATTGAAGCGCAACGCACCATTTGCACCTTGTATCTCAAAACAGTTCGCGTTGCGGAATCCCGTACCGAAGCGCGTGGCCTGCAAAACACCGATGCTGCCATTTGAGAACGTGACGAGCGATTCAACGGCATCCTCTACTTCGCGGCCCCGTGCGAATGTGTGTGTGAGCGCTGTCACCTGATCGAACGCCCCGTTCAGATACAACGCGAGATCCGCCGCATGGGAGAGGAGATCGCCTACGACGCCATGCCCTGCCTGGGCCGGATCCATCTTCCAGGTGATCGGCCGGGTGACATCCATTCCCCACTGCTGTTGATAATTACCCCAATAATGGAACACCTGCCCGATGCGGCCGTCTTCAATCAACTGCTTCGCATACGCCACGGCGGGAACGCGGCGGTAATTGAACCAGACCATCGTCGGGACGTTCTGGCTTGCAGCCACCATGGCCTCGGCGTCTTCGACAGTGTTCGCCAGCGGCTTCTCGCAGAACACGATCTTGCCGGCGCGTGCGGCCGCAATGGCCACCTCCGCGTGCAGATGATTCGGAAGAGCGATGTCGACAATATCGATATCCGAACGGTCGACCACAGATCGCCAATCGTCGGAGGCTTCCTCCCATCCCCAACGCGCAGCCGATTGCGTCAATGCGTCGCGATCGCGTCCGCAGAGTACTTTCAATTTCAAGTCGAACGGAACATCAAAGAAGCGGATGACTTGAGCGAACGCGTTTGAGTGCGCTTTGCCCATGAAACCCTTTCCCAGCAGGGCCACTCGCAACTGCTTTTTCGCCCCGCTCATAGCAGCCGTTTCGCATACTCGTTGGTGATGTAATCACAGGCGCGTACCGTAATCGCCATCATCGTGAGAGTCGGATTCTGGCAGCCATTCGAAACAAAACAGCAGCCGTCCGTCACGAACAGATTCTCGACATCGTGGGCTTGATTGTAGCGGTTCACGACGCTGTTTCGACGGTCGTCGCCCATACGTGCGCCGCCAGTCTCGTGTATGCCCGCGCCCGGTTTGGAACGTTCGTCATAGAGACGAATATTTTCCGCGCCGGCCGTCTTTAGCATCGCCATGGCCTCATGCTGCGCATCCGCGAACATTTTGAGTTCGTTGTCGCTCCAGGCCATGTTCATTTTCAGGATGGGAATGCCCCAGGCATCCACGCGGGCATGATCGATCTCGGTTCGATTCTCTTTGCGCGCCAGACACTCGGTGTAAAGGTTCAGGCGCATGCCCCAATAACCTTCCCGAACGGCCTTTTTGTAATCCGCGCCAATGCCGGGCGCCGCGAAATCAAACGACGGCGTGCAGCCACCCTGGTACCCGTAGCCGCGTATGAAGCCGTTGGTCTCCTTTTCTTTGACGTTGCGAAAACGCGGGATGTAGATGCCGTTCGGACGGGCAGGCGCACCGCTCCACGGCACCGCCGCACCCGCCGGGATGTTGCCGTCCGCTCCCCCGCGAAACATGTTGTCGAGCAGGTAGCGGCCCAGCACTCCACTCGAATTGCAAATGGACGAGTTCAGCATCAGTCGCACAGATTCAAGCGAGGAGGCACACAGGACAATGATTTTGCCGCGCACTTCGTGTAATTCCCGCTTTGACGCGTCAATATACGCGACTCCGGACGCCTTGCCTTCCTTCATAATGAGCCGGGACGCGACGGCATTCGTGAAAATAGTCAAGCGTCCCGTATTCTCTGCGTCTGCCAGTGTGGTTGCCGGGCTGTTGAAGTAAGACTTTGTGATGCAGCCCCGATAACATGGGCCGCAGTAGTGACAGGCCGCCCGGCCGTTATGTTGGCGGGTGAGGTTCGCTGTGCGCCCAATAGTCACCCTTCGCCCCAGCTTGCTTTCCACCTCGCGCTTGAATACCTTCTCGCCGCATGTGAATTCCATGGGAGGTAAGAAATTGCCGTCTGGAAGTTGCGACAGTCCTTCGCGCTGCCCGCTCACTCCGATGTAGCGCTCAACCAAGTCATAATAGGGAGCCAGATCCCGATAGCCAATCGGCCAGTTGTCGCCGTACCCGTCATGCGACGCGGCCTTGAAATCCAGGTCGCTCATGCGATACGCCTGGCGGCCCCAGCTGAGCGTGCGTCCACCGAGAACACGCATCCGGATCCATGTGAAGGGCTTCTCCTGCGTATACGGGTTCTCATGATCATTGACGAACCACCGGTAGTTATATTCAGTGCACGAAGGACACGTACTCTGTATAGGCCGGGTTTCCGCCCGGCGTGGTGAGTGGCCCAGATACGGGAGCTGCCAGGCTGGTTTGTGCTCAGTGAACTCGCTGGGCTGAATGCGGCGGCCGGCCTCTAAGAGCGCGACCTGCATACCGGCTTCAGTGAGCCGTTTTGCGGCCCATCCTCCGGTCGCTCCGGACCCGACGATCACAGCATCATAAATCGGTTGTGGTTTCTGGAAGTACATGCGCTACGAGGTTTTGGAAAAGCCCTATTCTCGATCGAGTTCGACAAGTGCCATTGTTGCACTCCACTGACCAGCGCCCTGCCAAACGCAACAAACATAGGTCAACGGCGGCACAGTGTCTCGTAGGAATGACGCGCCTGTGTTTGACACCAGCCCTGATTGCTGAGTGTGCCGGCGACCCGCAGGACTTGCTCGCCCAGTTCCGTCCTCTCCGTGAAGCCAACCTGCGAATGTTTGCCCGCATCACTCCAGACGACTGCCGGAGGCCTCACATCCTGATTCCGTTGGGCTTACAAGTGAAAGTCCTAGTCAGATCTGCTACACCGACAAGCTATTTCGGTGTCCGGCGAGTCGTTCATTCAAGCGTGGTTGCGCCGCTGCAGTAAAATGCTGATCACCTATGAACTTCCAGATCGCGCAACTGAATGTCGGTAGGCTATTGCATCCGCTCGATCACCAGCAGATCGCCGAATTTGTGAACGGACTAGATGAGATCAACGCTCTGGCTGAGGGCTCCGCTGGATTCGTCTGGAGATTCCAAACCGAATCCGGAAATGCCACGGACGCCCAGCACCCCTGGTCGGCAGACCCCTTTATGCTGGTCAACATGTCCGTTTGGGAAACACCGGAGGACCTGAAGAATTTCGTATACCGTTCCGATCACCTTCGGTACTACTTGAAACGAGCGGAGTGGTTTGAGAAGCTGCCGCAAGCGCAGTACGTGCTGTGGTGGGTTCCTTTTGGTCACATACCGACTCTCACCGAGGCACAGGAACGGCTGGAGCATTACCGGCAATACGGTGCAACCCCGCACGCCTTTTGGTTCGGGAAGCTGTTCCCGGCTGAAAGCAATGTTTTGTCGAGAGTTTAAGTCGGCGGAAGTAGCATCTGCTGCTGGCAGCCGGATTAGGTGAAAGACTCTGGACTAACCTCACGGCCAGCCAAGCAGGTTGAATGTTTCGGACGAGGACGGCGATCCGAAACATGATCCGAACCGGCATTCCCGAGAAACGCGCCATGCTCATCAGGGCCAGAAAACTCGCAGTGTTTTCGACCGTTACGACATCGTTGAAGAAGGTGATATCCCAGGCGACGAAGAGCGATTGGCCCGCTATCTGGAACGGAAAACACCCAAAGTAGTCACAAAAGAAGTTACAGCAACAATGGAGCCAAAGGAGATGATTCCGATTAGCTGAATTGTTTTCGTTGATGAATTGGAGCCGGCAGAGGGACTTGAACCCCCGACCCTCTGATTACAAATCAGATGCTCTACCAACTGAGCTATGCCGGCTTGCAAATCAACGCAGCGGTCATCTTACCGCTGCACCTCATTCTACAACGTCAGGCGACCCGGCTGACCAGTTCGCGCAGACTAACCCGGCCCGCATCGATCCGCGCCTTCCCGAGTGACGGCCCGATGGCAAGAGCCTCTCCAT
>CBAAAA010000347.1:0-5598 GCA_964658695.1 uncultured Solirubrobacteraceae bacterium
TTCAAAGAATTTTATCTCTCGGACGCAGACCGAAGGCGCATGTACGATGAGACGATTTATCGAATTGAAACTCTGGCGAGGGAGCTGGAGAAGGAGCCGGCGGTTGTGGAGAAGGACGTTCCGGGCTTCGTAGCGAATCGGATTGCGTATGCAATGTACCGCGAAGCAATTCACCTGGTGGAAGAAGGGGTTGCGAGTATCGAGAACATCGACCTGTTGTGCCAGCACTCAATGGGGATGTGGATGGCCTTTTGTGGTCCCTTCCGATGGATGGATATTACCGGCGGGCCGGCTTTGTACGCCAAGGTGATGGAGACCATCTTGCCGACACTTCATAGTGAGACTGCGATGCCTGAGACTATGCGGCGCATGCAGCTGGAGGATAAGCGGGGGACGCAGAGCGGAGGGGGCTTTTACCACTACGAGGCAGGAGACGCCGAGGAGTGGCAGCGGAGGCTGCATGAGCATGCGGTGAAGGTTTGGAAGAGATAACAAATCTCAGGCGGTGGAGCTGAAGGTGGACGTGGTTCAAAGCGCCCGGAAAACTGTCAGCGGCTGCAAACTGGCCTCGCGATCTGGTAAGGGGTGAGCGGTTTATGTCTTCTCCAGCAAGAGCATCAAAGCATCGTAATCGTACCTGTCAGCGACTTCCTGCATCACGTCAGCGGCGCCTCCAGCCTCGCTTTCACGAACCTGGAGGATCAGCTTGTCCAGTAGTTTCTTATTGCCGGCTGAGGTGGCGTTACGGAGCTGTTCCGCCAGGCCACCGGGGAGTTGCGTAAGCGTGGTGGTGGCGTCGAGGGCCAGCGGTTCCCCGAGCAACGCTTCTTCCTCATATTCGTACTCGATGTGCAATAGAGCACGCATCTTTTCGAGCAAATCCCCTTCACGGCAGGGCTTTGTCACGAAACCGTCAGCTTGAATGTCAGAAACCGTTGGACGGTGTTCCTCCAGAGCGCTCGCTGTGAGAACAAGAATGGTAGTTTCATTTCCGCGAGGATCCGCCTTAATTCGGCGAATCGCCTCTAAGCCGTCCATGACCGGCATATGAATGTCCATCAGGATCATATTCGGCCTCCACTCCTCCCATTTCTGAATGGCCCCTTCGCCGTCTTCTGCAACTTGCACGGCGTAGCCAATAGCGCTGAGCAGCTTCATCAACCAATCCCGGTTCTCACGCTGATCATCGGCAACGAGGATTTTGGGAACGACTGTTCCCGCACGTAAGCATTTCACGCGGCTGGAATTAGCCTCTCTGAGAGCAATGCCCGAGTTGCCGCGCTCGACAGGAATCTCAAGCTGGAAGGTTGAGCCTTTGCCGGGAGTGCTGGTCAGGGTAACGTCACCTCCCATTAATTTCGCAAATGCGCGACTGATGGCGAGTCCTAACCCGGTCCCTTCTTGAGCGTTCAGCTTGCCTTCGGTCTGAGAGAACGGCTCAAAGAGTCTACCTAGTTCCTCCGGCATTATGCCAGCACCCGTATCTTCGACCGCGGCGGATAACCACAGCGAATGGATATTCTTTCGGCTCAAGTTGACGTGTAGCTTGACCTTGCCTCGCTTAGTAAATTTGATGGCGTTCCCCAGCAGATTAATAAGCACCTGGCGTATCTTACCCTCGTCCGCTATCAGATACGGCAAGACTTCTCCATCCAGCACCATCTCGAACTGGAGCATCTTGGCCTGAGCCCGCTGTTGGAACATCGCGGCGAGATCGTCCAGCATATGCGACAGATTGAACGTCACGGGCCTCAGTTCGGTGCGGCCGGCCTCAATCCTGGACATATCCAGCACGGTATTGATGAGGGTGAGCAGATGTTCGCCGCTGCGACCGATGATTTTGAGATTCGCTTTCGAGCCGGTCCCTAAGTTTGGATCGCGCAGCATCAACTGGGCATAACCAAGAATAGCGTGCAATGGTGTCCGGATTTCGTGAGACATGGTGGACAGGAACGTGCTCTTCGCCCGGTTGGCCGCTTGTGCGTCCGACGCTGTCTCTTCCAGGCGCCGTTCGCTCTGCTGCAATTCGTCGATAAGGGCTTGGCGCCGCGCAACGCCCCGGTGAATTGTGATGTTGGCAACGACCAGGAGGAAAAGGAGACTAGAGGAGCCAAGGATCGATGTCAGCCCCCCTCGGTCTCCGTTTTTTAGCGCTTCCGCGAATGCCAGTCTTAGCCGTGCATTGGCCACAGCCCGGATCTCCGAGCAGATTTTCCGCACTTGAGCCATCAACAATCTCCCGCGGTTGGTGCGGACTACGGCGAGAGCAGCGCTCAGGCCCTTAGTGCGGCGGAGTTCAATGGTTCGCGCCAGTTCTTGCAGCTGCTCATCGATGATCGGTTTCAAGCTTTCAAGTCGCCGGGCCTGGTCGGGACGCTTCTTGGTAGCCCTTTCGAGAGACCTAAACAGGTCAGGGATTTTAGCGACCGCTTGATAGTAAGGTTCGAGGTAGGAATCGTTTCCAGTGAGCAGGTACCCACGCTGTCCGGTTTCCGCATTCGTTATCTCGATCAAGAACTCGGTGGTTCCAGCTGAGAGCGCCTGTGCGATTACCAGCTGATCCGCATAACGTTCGAACGCGGTCCATCCGCGGTATGAGAGAAGAGCGACCAAGAGCACTACCGCGAGGGCGAACAACAATGCGATCGCCTCGCGAGCGTAAAGAGTTAGCGACTTAGCCAGCTGTTTCATTTTTTGTAAATCGGCCTCTTGAGCAACAGCCGCAAGGGATCGTACGATTCGAGCGTCGGCATCTTTCCGGCGACAGCCGTCATCAGTCTGTCCTAAAAAGTTTCGTGGCGAAACTTCTACCGTGTTCTCGCCGCTTCCGAGGCAGGAAATAGCGAATTCCGACAGCCTCATGGCTGGTCCGGGGGTAAGGATTACGGTGCAGATCGCGGGTCAGGAAATGAAGGCTATTCCCTGGCATCATCTGTCCATCACGGTTCGAGAGACGCTGCTTGCCGGGCACAAGCCCTGCGGAACCTATTTCGGGGTGTTAGGTTAGATGCCCATATTTTACCAGTAGTTTTTGCGACCGCCAGCGTAATGGTCTACTTACTTCCGAAGTCAGACAAGTCTTTGAGGAGGTATCTGGGCTGGGGGGTTTCGGAAAGCGTCAGCCATTAGCGAAAGGGCCGGGAAGAGGGCGTAGGACCGCCGCGACACGAGGCATTCCGCCCTGCCGGACAGCTTGGGCCGTTCGCGAAGGCAAAGGAGGCGCACTAATCGCGCTGGGCGGGAAACCCGGTAAGCTTGACCAGTTGTTTTTCCAGATCGGCCATGCCAACTTCCGGCGTTACTTTGCCGCGCAAGACGGAGTTCACGGCATTGGCATACTCACGCGAGGCCTCGTCGTATTTTTGCGCGGTGAGAGCAGACGGCCGCGCCACAACATCGTTTATCAGTGTGGACGATATCGCCAGCAGCGAAGTTCTCGTTTTCACATCGGGTCGATTACTCACGGCGATGCGTGTAGGAATTCCGCCGGTTGCCAGTAAACGCTGCAAGTCATGGCGTTCGTCGGTGAGTTCAAGCAAGGCCTTGATCGCCATCTGCCGATTGGCGGCATACTTGGAGACGCCCATACCCAGACCGCCGAGAGTTCCGCGGTGTCCAGCGGGTCCGGCCGGCAGTGGCGCTACGGCAAAGGACCATTGCCTGGCTGAAGACTGCTCGGCAATATGTCCATAGGCGCTTGCCCAATTCCGCATGAAGATGGTCTGGCCGGCGTCCCATAGGTTCATGGCGTCATCTTCCCAGTAAACATATTCGGCAGGTGGCGAAATGCTGCCCATCCATTGCTTCGCACGCCGCAGTGCGTCGAGAAAGAGCGGGTTCCTCACATGCACCAGACCAGGCTCTTCAATAAAGTTGCCGCCACCCGATGAGGCCTGCCACTCCAGGGCGTTACAAGCGCCACCTTCTGAAAGAGAACCTTGCCAGATGTAGCCCCAAAAATCGCGATTCCCGGCGCTGCGTTCTCCTTGTTGGATGCGGGCTGCGATTTGCGCCAGTTCTTCCCAAGTCCGCGGGGGCTGTTTGAAACCGTATTTCGCCAGCAGATCGCTGCGATAGTAGAGGACGCCGCTATCGACAAACAGCGGCAAGGCCACTAAACGCCCGCGCACAGTATAACTGGCGATCAATTCCGGGGCGAAGCTTTTGACCTCATTCTTCAAATATGGCCGCAGATCCACCAGATCGTCAGCCAAGATCGCCGGCCAGACGACGTCGATTTCCAACAGATCAGGCTTGCTCACTTGAGCCTTGAGTAATTGCCTATACTCTGACAAGCGGGCGTTGATCACGTATTGCGTTTTGATTTTGTTATGTTCGCCGAAAGATTGAAAGAAGCCCTCTTCATAAATGCGGTTTTTCTGCCAGGCCAGAGACATAATCTGCAAAGTTGCCGGGGCTTGAGCAGCTGGCTTCAGGATCTCATTCAGCTTGCCATGACAGCTTTCGAGCCCACCGACGACCAGGCATAAAAATACTCCGCAGTGCAAAAAGGCGCGGGCGAAAGGCTTGGTTTCCTGCCGAATCATGGAGTCTTTCTAACACGAGTGGATTCTGAGTCGATTTTTTCGCTGGGAAATTAGCTTACATTGTCGATAAGGGAATTGTGGAGCGGGTAGAAGACGAGACCGGGATCATGAATCGACACGCCGAAAGCATCCGCTCGCTCCGACCGTCGCGACGAATTGGGATGCGGCTTTCGATGTGTTTTGCGTTTCTGATTCTACTGGCTGCCGCGGCGGCGGGTTTCGCCACCTGGCAGTTGAGGATTTCCGGAATCCAGACGGCACAGCTTGACGAAGCGGATCGCGGGATTATCGCGGTGCTGCATGTGAACAACGATGTGGTCCGGTTTGCGGAGGCTGTTCGCGACGCCGGAGACCTGGAGCATCTCAAGGCGGTGATGCCGCCGCTACGCAGCCGAATGACGAACGACATTCAAGTAGCGGTGAAACTGCTGCGCGGGAACCGTGTTAAAGGCGAGGCGCAAGCTTTGACGGTGAGTCTGCTATCTCACTTTGAAGTGACGGTTCCCAGTGAGATTGAACAGATCACCAGGTTAGCGGCTGCAGGCGACTGGCAAGCAGCGCGGTTGCGCATTGAGAACCAGTTTGCCGAAAAGAGTGCTGCGATATCGCAATTGAGCGCAGCGTTAGAGGGCAATGCGCAAGTAGCGCGCCAAGCGGCGCTGGGGACAATTGAGGCGACCCGCCTTCACATGTTGTTGGGCTGGTTACTTTGCGGGCTGCTCAGCATCAGCTTCGCCTGCATCCTGGGCATGCAAGTGACGCGCAGTATTTCGCGGCCAGTCCGGCGCCTGGAGAGAGGCGCCCAGGCACTGGCGGCGGGAGATTTTGGGCAGCGCATCGAAGTGCACGGTGAAGATGAGCTGGCGATCGTGTCCCGGGCGTTTAACGACGCCACAATAGCGATGGAAGAGTCGCACGCGACCTTGGAACGACGCGTGACAGAACGTACGGCGGAACTGGAAACGGCGAAGCAAGCGGCGGAAGCGGCCAGCCGGAGCAAGAGCGAGTTTCTTGCGAATATGAGCCACGAAATCCGCACGCCTGTTACCGC
>CBAAAA010000348.1:0-5593 GCA_964658695.1 uncultured Solirubrobacteraceae bacterium
TCGTAGGTGGCCTCGATGGAATCGTGCAGCTTCTGTATCTCCGCTTCGGAAAGCGGGTTATAGAGGGAATCCATGTCTGCGAATTTGCCTCTGCTCACGGAGTCTTCCTGGATTCCGAGCTTGTTAAAGAACTCGCGGGCATTCGGACGGATATAGAGAACGCCGATGGAGCCGGTGATGGTGCTGGGATAAGCGAGTACGGGATCGCCAGTCATCGACATAAAATAGCCACCGGAAGCAGCCACATCCGACATCGAGATCACCATCGGCTTCGCCTGACTCAACAGCTTCAGCTCATGCAGGATCTCATCCGAAGCGACCGAGTCTCCTCCCGGCGAGTCCACCCGCACGATCACACCCCGAATGGAGCTGTCGTCCCGAACCTGCCGGATGATCTTCCGCATGTCCGCGGCCGAGAGCGCAGTGTCCGAGCCGAATGAAGCGTCAGGCGCATTCCGAACAATGTCACCTTGACCGACGATGACGGCAATCCGGTCCCCTCGTCCAGGAACGGCCTTCGAATAGGTTCGAATGTTGATTCTTTTCAGGTCGCCCACGTTTAATTTCTTCTTGAGGTCCGCATAGACCTGATCTTCGTAGCCGAGTTCGTCGATGAGACCACTGGCTTTCGCCTGTCTTGCCAGGAAAGGTCCCTGATCTACCAGCGTCCGGATGTCATCCGGCGTTTTGTGGCGACCCTGGGCTACCCGCGTCGCGAAATCACCGTAGATCTGGTCCAGAACCTCGTTCAGCACCTGTCGCGTTTCCGGCGTCATGCCCGTTCTGGTGAACATGTCTCCGGCATCTTTGTAGGCGCCGATGTGATCCACCTGGACGTTGACTCCCAACTTGTCCAGCGCGCCTTTCACATACATGGTCTCGGCGGCGAAGCCTTTCACGTTCACCATGTCGTCCGGGGAGGCGTAGATTTTATCGGCAACTGAGGCCAAGTAGTATTCACGCGAGCCCGCACCCCGAAGCAGTGCAAAGATCGGCTTGCCCGAGCGCTTAAATAAGGAAAGCTCCTCATAGATCTCCTGGAGCTTTCCCCAACCGACGGATAGATCCCGGGGCTGGAGAACAACCGCCTTTATGCGATCGTCGGACGCCGCTTCATGTAGAGAGGCCCAGACATCGCGCACGGTCGGCATCGCTTGCGCCTGAAAAAAGGGGAGCGGGATTTCAACCGACGAGGCTTCGGGAACGTCTCCTTCCAGTGTAAGCACAAGGACGGAATTTCCGGCGACTGTTGGTTGTTTGCTGGCGAATAGACGCCCTACGACCAAGCCCAGGATTGTCAGCCCAAGCACGACAACGATAACGCCAACCAGCACGCCGAGTAGGAATTTGCCCATTGCGAATCGGTTCTCCCAATGGCAGCGTAACAGGTGCGGCCGGCGCTGCAACCCCTCAGATCGCGGCGGGAGTAATGATCCGTTCCGAAACGGCGTACTCGATCAGTTTTTCGCGATTGTGAATATCGAGCTTGCGCATGACATTCAGCTTGTGGGCGTCGATGGTTTTAGCGCTCAGGGACAACTCCGCCGCAGTCTCCCTTACCGTGCGGCCTTCCGCCAGCAGCTTGACAACCTCTTGCTCTCTGCTGGTCAGCACCGAGCTTTTCGAGCCCTGGACCTTAGCCAAAGCATTGAGATCCGCCGCTGTCCGGGTGACTTCCAGGGCGTCTTCTTTCCATGCGACGCGCCGGATGATCGCAATGATCTGACTGGCTGGGGTATTCCTTGGAATCGTGAGGGTCGCCCCAATCTCTTCCGCCAGATTGGCGGAACCGGTTTGGTCGAGATCGGATATGAGCAGCAAGGGTTGCTCCGGAATCCAGTCGCGCACTTCCTTCCGCTCTGCCGGGGCCGACCCTTTGAGCAAAGATGCCGATATGACGATCACCGTCGGCTGGGTCTGCTTCCGTTTTACGGCAACCTCAGCGAACGAGGAGGCCTCCGCCACGACCTGCAAGTCAGGTTCTGCAGCTAGAAGAGTTCGCACTCCGCGCCGAAAAAGAACCTGGTCGTCCGCAACCAGAACGTAATGCGTTTCTCCACGATGTGCCAAGGCTTTTTTGCTCCATAAACCTCATCGGACACTCGCGGAGACTCTTTGAGGAAAAGTCATCGCCAAAAAAGGAAAAGCGCCACAATCTCGGAGATAGTGGCGCTTCTAGAACTTTGATTTGGCGTTTCAGCCCTGGACGTGAGTGTCCAGCATCTTCTTGAATTCAGGCTTTCCGATGGCGCCGACTTTCTGGTCGATCACTTTTCCGTCCTTAAACAGAAGTACCGTCGGTATGCCGCGGATCCCATAGCGCGAGGCGGTCTGCTGGTTCGAATCTACATCCAGCTTTCCCACCTTCACCTTGCCGGTATAGTCCGTCGCCACCTGGTCCACGGTCGGCCCCATCATTCGGCATGGCCCGCACCACTCGGCCCAAAAATCAACCAGAACCGGGACCTCACTTTTTAGAACGTCGCTGTCGAAGGTAGCGTCGGTAAAGGTTAATGTGTCGTTTCCTGCCATTTCAATCTCCTTTCAATAGATGATAAAGGGCTGTAAATCGATTCAAACGTGAACGCGCACTGGGCTACACTGGGTCTCAGCAGCCAACCTACTAAGAGTATCCAAGGTCGTCGTTGATTTTACGCCCTCTCCTCCTCCTTCCCGTACTTCTCTCAGTTCTGGCTCGTGCCGCCACTCCGCAGACTGCGCCGAATCCCACGGAGAACCAGTTCGGCTCCAGCATCACCCTGTTTTCCACTCTGGCAGCCATAAACGCCGCCGGCTACGATGCCGGCATAGACTCGTCATTGAACGAGCGATATAAGGTTCGGACCCAGATCAGGCAGGCGCTGGCTGGACGCAAGATCGATTCACTTCCCGACGTGCGGGCTTTCTACAACGACCATAAGAGGGCATCGGACACGGCGAACGTGAGCCAGTACATCTCATTTGCTCTGCTCGCCAGTGGCCCTCCCCTGTTCGAACTGCCTTCCGGACCGCTTCCATCGGATGTGGAGCCGCTGCGAGGATTCAGCCCCATTCTGGCGCGCTTTTATCGCGACGCCGCCCTGGAAGATCTTTGGAACCGTTCCCAGCGGGCCTACACGGTAGCGATCGGCGACTACCAGGACGCGGTCATCAGTACGCTGTTTGAAGCGAACGGCTATTTACGCAACCCATCGGGTTATACCGGCCGGCGTTTTCAAATCTTTCTGGATCTGATGGCAGCTCCGAATCAGATCCAGGTCCGGAGTTACCGGGACGACTACTACGTTGTGATCTCGCCCACCACGACGCCGGTCATCGATGAGATTCGGGACGCGTATCTGGCGTATGTGCTGGATCCGCTTACTTTCAAGTACAAAGAAGCGATTAAGTTGAAGCAGGGGCTGAAAAAGTACGCCGATGAAGCGCCCGCACTCGATCTCGCCTACAAAGACGATTTTCCCCTGCTCGTCACAAAGTGCCTGACCAAGGCGATCGACAGCCGGCTGACCAAGAATGCTGAGAGACGGAAGCAGCTTGTGGACGAGTCCATGCGCCAGGGCTTTATCCTGACGGCCGCTTTCGCAGACCAGCTTCCCGCCTACGAAAAACAGCCCGAGTCGCTCGCGATGCATTACCCGGATATGATCGGGTCGATCGATGTGCGGAAAGAGGAGAAGCGGCTGAGAAACGTGCAATTCGCTCAGTCAGCCATGCCTGCGATAGCGGCTGCGCCCACAAAAATGCAGATCGACCCGGCTGAAGAGTCACTGGAAGCCGCCGAGGGCGTCTACGAACAAGGACAGTACGAGCAGGCCTCCAAGTTATTCAAGAATGTATTGGAGCAGACCGCGGACAAGAAACTGCAAGGCCGCGCGTTTTATGGTTTGGCCCGGGTAGCAGCCCGCGAGAACAGAAAGGAAGCCGCAGTTGAGCTCTTTCAGAGAACAGCTGACGCAAATCCCGACCCCGCAATTACCGCTTGGGCGCACGTCTATCTCGGCCGTCTCGCGATGGCAAAGGGAGATTCCACCGCGGCGGTTGAACAATTCAAACTTGCTCTGGCAAACGAAGGGGCATCCCCGCTGGCTCGCCAGGCGGCCGAGAAGGGGCTCCACAGCAGTAGCAGCAGTTCTTCTTCAGGAGATAAACAGGAATGAGAAAACGATTTTTGGCTTACACCGGAGCTTTGGTGTTAGCAGCTATGCCCTTAGCGGCCCGTCCGCAACAAGCTGCGCCAGCCGCGCAAGCCGGCCAGCCACATCCTAAATCGCAAAAAGAAGTGGATGCTCTGAAAAAGGTCCAGACCGCGGCTCAGGCCAACGACGCCGCCGCGGAGCTTCAGGCCATAAATGAGGTGCTGGAGACTTTTGCCGACACTGAGTACAAACCGATGCTGTTGCAGATGGCCATGGATGCCGCGCAGCGACAAGGGGATTTCGCCCAAACCACGGTGTGGGGCGATCGTGTTCTGCAATCCGATCCGAATAACATTCCAGCGCGAGTGATGCTGGCCGAGGTAACAGCCCAGCATACGCGCGAGTTTGACCTGGACAAAGACCAGAGCATCAAGAAGATCGAAGACTACGCTAATAAGTCGCTGGATCTGCTCAAGACCGCCAATACGCCTCCCGCGGGCATGCCGGATGCACAATGGCCGGATTACAAGAAGCAGCTGACTTCCCAGTCCTATGACGCGCTGGGTCAGACAGCGGAGCTAAAGAAGAACTATCCGGACGCCATCAAGGCTTATCAGAGTTCGGTTGACGCGCAGCCCACTAATCCAGTGCCTATGGCGCGCCTGGCGAAGGCCTACCGGGAGAACAAGCAGTACGATGAGGCAATCTCGGAGGCAAACAAGGTTCTTGCGATGAACGAAGTACCGCCGCCGGTGAAGAACTTTGCACAGACCGAGAAGGATAACGCTACCAAGCTGAAGGCGGCCCCAGCTGCCGCGCCCCCGGCTAAATAGCGGCGAAGCCCGACCAAGATCATGTCCAAACCGGCAAGCGCGCTAGAACTGGCTCTCGGCTACCGGTTTGTCGATGGCGGTCTGCTGGTCCGTGCATTGACGCACCGGTCCTGGGCGGCGGAGTTGCCGAGACCCGGGGATGGGGCGCTCGACAATGAGCAGCTCGAATTCCTGGGAGACTCGATCCTTGGTTTTATCGTCAGTGAAGCGCTGGTTGCCAGGAATCCCGCCGCGCAGGAGGGTCAACTCTCGCAGTGGAAGGCTCATCTGGTCAGTTCAGCGCACCTCTACCAGTGTGCGCTCGCACTGAGTCTGGGCGACTTTCTGATTCTTGGCAAGGGAGAAGAGAAGAATGGCGGGCGCGAACGCCGGACCTTGCTTTCTGACGCGATGGAAGCGATCATAGCCGCGATTCACCTGGATGGCGGTATTGAGTTTGCACGCGCTTTCGTAAACCGGCATATCCTCGAAGCCTTCGGAGACTCGGCCAGCATGACCGTTCTTGGTCTGCTGAACTACAAAAGCGTTCTTCAGGAGAAGGTTCAGGCGCTGGGGCTTCCTGCGCCGCATTACTCGATCATCGAAACAAGCGGCCCCGAACATGCCAAGCTGTTCACGGTGGAA
>CBAAAA010000349.1:0-361 GCA_964658695.1 uncultured Solirubrobacteraceae bacterium
CGGGACCAATGGACAGCACTCGTTTTACCAGCTGATTCACCAGGGGACGCGGCTGATCCCGTGCGACTTCATAGCGTTCTTTAAGACTTTGAACCCGCTTGGGAATCACCACGACATTCTGATTGCGAATGTTCTTGCCCAGTCTGAAGCGCTGGCGTTTGGCAAGACGCCGGAGCAGGTAAAGGCGGAAGGGACTCCCGACTGGCTTGTGCCGCATCGGGTCTTTGAAGGCAACCGGCCCTCGAACACGATTCTGGCTGACAGCCTCACGCCCGAGGTGCTGGGTAAACTGGTGGCGCTTTACGAGCACGCGGTGTTTACGCAAGGCGTGATTTGGGATATCAACTCCTTCGACCAGTGG
>CBAAAA010000349.1:371-5591 GCA_964658695.1 uncultured Solirubrobacteraceae bacterium
CTTGGGAAGGCGCTTGCACAGCGGATCATTCCGGAACTCGAGAGTCCGGAGGAACCGAAACTTGCGCATGACAGTTCAACGAACAAGCTCATTAATCTCTACCGCTCGCAAAAAGCTCCTCAATAGATGAGCGAGGCCAAGGGCACAGTTCTTTGCATTGATATTGGCGGAACGAGCACGAAAGCGGGGATCTTCCGGAGTTCGACCGGAGTGGAATTCGTCGGCTCAATCCCAAGCCGGGGACCGGCGGATGCTTTTGCTGATTCGCTTGCGGCCCTGATTAAACAAGCGTCTACGTCGGCTGGTCCGGTGGATGGTTTGGGTGTCGCGACCGCGGGCTTTCTCGACGAGGGCCGCGAGCGCATGATCTACAACTCGAACCTGCCGTGGCTCGAGCACTTTCCGCTGCGCGCCTTTCTCGCCGGGCATTTCGATGGACCAATTGAGTTGGAAACCGATTCGAACACGGCGGCGCTGGCGGAATACTATCTAGGCTCCGGGATCGGCTCTTCCCGCTTCCTCTGTCTGGCGGCGGGAACGGGCTTGGGAGTGGGAATGATCGTCGGGGGCCATCCGCTGCGCTTCGCGTACGGCTGCATGGGAGACGCGGGCCACGTGATTGTGCAACCCGATGGACCTCTTTGCGCGTGCGGAGGGCATGGATGCGCGGAGACGCTCATTTCCGCGACGCGCCTGGCCGAAGAGTATCGTCTGTCAAGAGGCCGGACAGAGGATTGCTCGTTGCGGGATGTGATCGAAGCAGCCAGGAGCCATGATCAGGAAGCGATCGCGATTCTTGAGCACGCCGGCGAGTGGCTGGGGATCGCTTCCGCCTCGCTGGCGAATACCTTTTATCCTGACCGCATTGCCTACGCGGGAGGACTTGCGGAAGCGGGTGAACTGGTGATGGACAGCCTGAAACGAGCTTTCGATTACGCGGCGGGAGCATTCACCAAGAACCGGGTGACGCTCGAACGGGCTAAATTGGGTGCGATGTCCACGCTGAGCGGCGCTGCGTACGCCGTTCTCTCCAACCGTTAAGCGGCCCTTCGGAAAGTCAGGTTGTAGCGATAGGGCCCGGTCAGTGGATGATCGCCTTCCGCCAGAGCCGCGATTCCGTGGTAAGTGAGCCGGGCAGCACCGCCCCAGACCACCACGTCGCCGCTCTCAATGCGGATGCGGCGCGGCCGATCCTTGCGGGTCATTCCACCAAAGAGAAAGGTAGCGGGCAGTCCCAGCGAGACCGAAACGATTGGTTGTGACAGGTCCAGCTCGTTCTTGTCCTGATGCAAAGTCATCCGTGCGTCGGGCCGATAGCGATTGATGAGGCAGGCGTCCGGCTGAAAGTTCGCGAATCCGGCGAGCGAGGCGCAGCGACTGGCAGTGCCGGCGAACAACGACGGCATAGGCGGCCAAGGCCTGCCCGTCTCTGGGTCAAGGTTGGAATAACGGTAACCTTTTTCATCGCTGGTCCAGCCGAGGTGTCCGCAGTTGGTCATTGCCACCGACATGCGGAAGCCGCCCCTAACCGCCATGTGCCGGAAGGGCGAAGCTTCTGCAATCGCGCGGATGGTCTTGAACAGGTCTGAAACATCTCGTGAGACGGCGGCGCGCAGCAGAAACGCTTCCGGCGCTAGTTCGACAGACTGAGTGTGTTCGGAGAGTAGATCGGAGAACAGGTCAGGAAGCATCTTCATAATTATGTCCAATCAGTAAGTACTCACAGTACGCAGCGACCGCCGACCCATCAATTTGATTAAAAATTAATCAGAGAACCGCATATTGGAAGCAAGATCCGGCGTATATGCAGATCGAACTCCTAAGCCTAGGCGATATGCACTAAAATGAGCGGAGACAACCCAAAACTCTCAGTACATTCCCACTATGTAACGTATTGACAATAAAATCACTTACTAAATATCCTGAGAGGACAGCTCCCAATTCGCCCCGTGGCGTCCGACTTCTTTTGGCCTGCACCCTGTTCAGAGTGGTTGAGTATTAAATTTGCACTGTTCGTATTTGCCGGAATTCCTATGTCGTCTCCATTTCTTACAAGATGTCTTTTGGTTAGCGTTCTGACTGTCAGTTGTGCATTTTCACAGATGGCAGTGACCACCCATCACTACGACAACAGCAGGACCGGCGGCAACACGTCTGAGGATATTCTGACGGCGTCGAACGTCAACCCATCGATGTTCGGCATGTTATTCAGCTATCCGGTGGATGGAGACGTGTATGCCCAACCGCTGTATGTTCCTTCGGTAACTCTCGCAAATGGCAGCACCCACAATGTGCTTTACATCGAGACCATGAACAACAGTGTGTACGCCTTCGATGCGGACACCAACGCCGGGACCAACTCGACGCCGCTCTGGACGGTGAATTACAACAACCCGGCGTTGGGAATCACGCCCGTTCCCGCAACCGATGTCCAAATTGCAAGTAACTTCAATATTATCGGGCCGATCGGGATAACAGGAACACCGGTGATTGACACAGCAAACTCGGCGATGTACTTCGTGGTGCGTACAAAGGAGAACGGAGCGTACTTTCAGCGGCTGCACGCGGTCAATATCGCGACGGGAGCCGAACTTGGCAATAGTCCGGTTGTGATTACGGGCAGCGTATCGGGCAGCAAGGGAACGACAAGCTTCGATACAAAGATCAATAACCAAAGGCTGGCTCTTGCGCTGGCGAATGGGATGGTCTATATCGCCTGGGCATCTCACGGCGATTCGGGAGCTTATCACGGCTGGGTGATGGGTTACTCAACATATTCGGCTTCCTCGCCCAGTAAACCGATTCAACAGCAGGGCATCTTCTGCGACACGTATGGCGGGTCAAGAGGTGGCCTGTGGCAATCCGGCTCAGGGCCGGTGATCGATTCGAACGGGAACCTGTATTACGGGATCGGGAATGGAACCTGGGACGGAGTGAATAGCTTTGCTGAAAGTGTTGTCAAGCTTTCGCCGACACTGCAAGTGGTTGACTATTTCACGCCCTATAACTGGTCGGGCCTCACTGCCGGCGACCTGGATCTGGGAGTTGGCGGGGTGCTGATGATTCCCGGAACAGACCTGATGGTGGAGACCAGCAAGACGGGACTTCTTTATCTTCTTTCAACAAGCAATTTAGGGCACCTGGTGTCTGGAAACACGCAGATACCACAGGTGTTGAGCGCTGCGCCGGGGCACATTCATTCGGGTCCAACTTACTGGAACTCTCCCACCTTCGGTCCGCTGGTTTATGTGTGGGGTGAGCAGGATTATCTGAAGGCGTTCCATTTCAACGGGACGACCTTCGATACTACCCCCGTAACGACGAGTACGTTCAAGGATCCTACTGGAATGCCTGGAGCTTTCCTGGCTGTTTCGTCGAATGGGTCAGTGCCAGGAACGGGCGTGCTTTGGGCGAATCTGCCCTATAGCGGTAACGCCAACACCGGAACTGTGCCCGGCGTTCTGCGGGCGTTCAGCCCTGACAATCTATCAATCGAGCTTTGGGATAGCCATATAGATCCGACGCGAGACGATTATGGGAACTTTTCGAAGTTCACACCTCCGATGATTGTTAACGGCAAGGTCTACATGGCGACTTTCTCGAACCAAGTCGTGGTGTATGGATTGCTTCCGACGGCGACGACGATTAACGAGACTTTGTCAACGAACAGCCTGACTTTAGTTCCCGGGGGCAACAGTTCGATCCAAGTCAACATTGCTTCGACGGGGACACTGCCCGCTCCGATTTCGTTGACGCTGAGCGGAGTGCCGTCGGGAGTGAACGCACAACTCGATACGACTACCTTTACCAGCGGGGGCATCGCCAATCTCGCGCTCTCAGTGACGACGGCTGCAGCGTCGGGCACGTACACGATCAACGTAGTCGCCCAAAGCGGGCCATTTTCGGTGACACATGCGATCACGCTGGTGGTGGAAACGGATCCCGTGGCGTTGCGGATCGATGCCGGCGGCAGCGGTGTAGGGGCCTTCGCAGCGGATGTAGATTACTCGGGGGGCGGTGTCCAATCCACGAAGTCGGCCATCAAAACGGCGAACGTAGTCAACCCTGCGCCGCAATCGGTATATCAATCCAGCCGGTATCAGAATACGACGTACACCATCCCGAATCTGACGGCCGGGAACTCGTATCTAGTCCGGCTGCATTTTGCCGAGACATATTTCACGACGACGGGGCAACGGATGTTCAATGTCGCCATCAATGGCACACCGGTACTGACGAATTTCGATATCGTGGCGGCGGCGGGCGCGGGATTTACGGCGGTGGTGGAGCCGTTTACAGCGGTCGCCAACAGCAGCGGCCAAATTGTCATTGCATTCACAAAAGGCAAGGCAAATTATCCGCAGATTAACGGCATCGAGATCATCCAGTCGGTAGCCGTCCAGATCAATGCGGGAGGAGGCGCGGCGGGTCCATTTGCTCCAGACCAGAACTTTTCCGGCGGGCTGGTTGCCTCGACGGGTAAGCCGATCAATACGGCCAATGTGCTCAACCCGGCGCCTCAGCAGGTATACCAGTCGAATCGATATCAGAATGTGACGTATACGATTCCGAACCTGAATATTGGCGAGAACTACACGGTTCGGCTCCACTTCGCCGAGCTTTACTTTACAACGCCGGGCTCACGCAAGTTCAACGTGGCAATCAACGGGACGGCAGTGCTGCAGAATTTCGACATCGTCGCCGCGGCGGGCGCAGCCTACACCGCGGTGGTCGAGCAGTTTCCGGCGACGCCGGACAGCGGGGGCAGTATCACAATTGCTCTCACCAAAGGCTCAGCGAACTACCCCGAGATCAGTGGGATCGAGGTTTTGTAAGAGTTGAGTTCATTATCCGGCCCGGAAGCCGGCTGGGTCCGGGGTGGCTTTTGGATCGATTCCAAGAACGGCTGTGGCTATCAGTCCATGGGTGAGTGAGTCTTCGCGCACCCTTTGAAGTTGGACGATAGAGGCCGGCCCGTCTGCTCCCTGGAAGACACGATCATCGGCGTGGAGAGTTCTTGGGGCTCGATGCTGGGCATAGGGGGTCAGAGTGGCAATGGTATCGCTGACGTTTTCCGGGAAGAAGAGCTGGCCGGTGTGGGAGACATGTCCGCCGGTGTAAGTTCCAGCCTGTTGCCTGCCGGCGAAATGCACCTTTACGTGGATGTGGATGGAGCGGCCGACGTACCAACCAGGGTAGATGGTGAGGAACTCGGCGCAG
>CBAAAA010000350.1:0-5582 GCA_964658695.1 uncultured Solirubrobacteraceae bacterium
GGCGAAGTCAGTCATTACCAATGTTGCTTTATCCATCTCAGTACCCCGTGCCGAGCGCTACCAACCGCTTCCAGGAGCGCCCTCGCCTCGATTGCGTCATGGCGGCGATAGCGGCTTTGCTCAGATCATTGTTGCGCGATGTCCCAATAGTCTCGAAATTTGGGATCTGTTTTCGCCTGCTCCACTCTGGCCGGCTCCAAATTGGCGATTCGGACGAGAGCCTTAAGATCATGCGAATGACTGGCATCCACATTCTTCTTGTCGGGGAACTCAAACCGCAGTGTCTGCTTCGCGATACAAGCTTTTAATCCGCACTCCACAGCGTATCCTGCGAGATAGTAGGCCCCCATCTGAAAGTCCCGCCGCCTGCACCGGCTTGGCCTCGGCAAGCCTGACTCTTGCCAGCGTCTGCAACTCTCTTCGATTCACAAACGAACATCCTAGCGAACCGCAGACGCGAGCGGGTCTCGCCGCTTAACGCTTCTCCGCCAAGGAACGCGTGAACGTGGTGTGAAGCGTGGCAGTCGAATCTCCGCCCACCCACACATCGAACACCGAGGCGTCCTCTACCCAACTGTGTTCAGCCGCGCTCCAGTACCGGAAATCAGCCGGGTTCAACGTGAACTCAACCGTCGTCTTCGCGTGCGGCGCTAATGCCACGCGCCGGAAGCCCTTCAATTCCCGCACCGGCCGAGAGGCGCGGCCGTACTGTTGATGGATGTAAAGTTGAGCGACTTCATCGGCGGCAACAGAACCAGTATTCTCCAATTCCACGGAAGCTTGCAGCGGCTCGCCCACTTTGCTGTCACTTTCCGTTACTTTCAGATTTGAATACGCAAACGTGCTGTAGCTGAGGCCGTAACCAAAAGGATACAGCGGGGTACTGGGTTCGTTCCAGTAACGTTCGCCCTGTTTGCTGGAATCCTGCGTCAGGTTGTGAGCGTAGTCGATGGGAATCTGACCAACATCGCGCGGCCAGCTTAAAGGAAGCTTGCCAGCCGGCGCCGCGTCGCCGGTCAGCAGATTGGCGAGGGCTGTTCCGCCTTGCGTTCCTGGATACCAGGCTTCGAGAATGGCGGGTACGCGAGAGGAAGCCCACGATATATTGAGCGGACGACCGTTGATGAGAACCAGCACGACAGGCTTGCCTAGCGCGGTCACGGCTTCAAGAAGCTTCTCCTGTTCACCCGGCAAGTCCAGAGAGGAACGGGACGCCGCTTCGCCGCTCATGTCCTGCAACTCGCCGAGGGTGAGGATGGTGAGATCGGCGGAGGCGGCCAGCTTCAGGGCTTTAGCGAATTCGGCGCGAATTTGTGCGCCAGTCCATTTCGCGGGCTTGGGCTCGTGAAAGATCTGGTCGAAAAACGACGGGAACAGGCGCCCCATTTGTACGCCAGGCGCATAGTCGATATGAACGGGACCCGCCAGCTTTTCACGCAGACCTTCCAGCACCGTGACGGCTTCCCGGGGATCCTCCTGAAAGGCCCACGCCCCAATGGTGTCATGCTGGCCGTTGCCGAGCGGACCGATGACGGCAATACTCCTGTAGGCGGAGCGGCGCAGCGGCAGAAGATGCCCTTCGTTGCGGAGCAGGACCGCGGAACGCTCGGCGGCTTTGCGCGCTTCAGCACGATGCGCCGGATCGCTCAGAACTTCTTTTGAATGCGGAACGCTTACGTAAGGCTGCTCAAAGAGACCGAGTTGAATTTTGGCCTCCAGAATCGGCATCACCATGGCATTTAGCCGCGGTGTGGTGATTCGGCCGACTTGCAAGGCGTTGGGCAAGCTGGCGTAAGCCGTGCGATCGATCGCCATTTCCATATTGACGCCCGCGTCAAAGGCGCGCAGTGCGGCATCGGCGGCATCCTTCGCATAACCATGCTTTTCGAGACTCTTCACAGCGTCCGCGTCGGATACGACTAAGCCCTGGAACTTCCACTGATCCCGCAGCACGTCAGTCAGGAGCCAGTGATTGCCGGTGGCGGGTACGTCATTCAGATCCATGTAAGCGCTCATGACAGAGCCCACGCCCGCTTCCACCGCGGCATGGAACGGCGGAAGGTACACGTTGTATAACTGCGCGTCCGAGATGTATGAGGCGTCGTAATCACGGCCGCCTTGCGCGGCGCCATAGCCCGCGAAGTGTTTTGCACAAGCCAGGACGTGGTTCGGAGCGCCGATCCGCGGTCCTTGGAAACCGCGTACCTGAGCGCGAGCGATGGCCGACCCAAGATAAGGATCCTCGCCAGCGCCTTCCATAATGCGGCCCCATCGCGGGTCGCGGGCGATGTCGAGCATCGGCGCGAACGCCCAGTCAATGCCCACTGAACGAGCCTCGGCCGCGGCAATGGTTTGTGCCCTCTCCACCTGTTCGGGATCCCATGACGCCGCCATTGCCAGTGGAATGGGAAAGATGGTACGAAAGCCGTGGATAACGTCGTAGCCGAAGATGAGCGGAATGTGAAGACGCGTGTTATCCACAGCCAGATGTTGTAAGCGGTTGATCTCGACCGGGTCGGTAACGAAAAGCAGAGAACCGACCAGACCTTTCTTGATTTCCTCGTCCATGGCCGGAGCAGCCGCAAAGCGAAAGAGCTGGTTGAGCTGACCTAGTTTCTCTTCCGGCGTCATCTGCTGGAGAAGAGACTCTGCCCGTGCGGCAGTTGCCGGGGAAAAGATGGGCGTGACAGTCTGGTTATTCGAACCAGCGTAACTAGTTTGCCAGGCAGCAAGCGGTGCCGTCAGCGCTAATCCGAAACATACGGCTCCCAGCAGGTAGCGACAGAGCAAATCAGGCATAAAAGACCCCGACCTTGATGGTAGATAAAGTCCAGTCACGGTCCTTTGCCAGTTTTACGCGAAATGAAGATTCGGGTTCAACGTTCCATTTCAAGTTACGAGCAGATCGCCACTGAACATCAAGCATACACACCATTAGCAGTGGTGTTGGAGAGGTGGCCGGGCGGCACTTCACTACGTCCAGACGCTTCCCGGCCAAGCAGCCGGCGCGATTTGGATGGATGCAGACGGACGGCCCTATATGGCGACTGACCTCGGCGTTCAGGTCCTCAATCGTAACGGCCGCGTCACAGCGATCATGCCGTTGCCGAATCACACCATGGTGACGGGCATCAGCTTCCGAGGAAATGACTGGAAAAAACGCTCTACGCGGCGGGCGGGGGAACATATTCCCGGCGGCGGATGAAAGTGCCTGGACTTCCTCCATAAACTCCAGCGAGTAAACCGCCGAAATGGGATGCGGGATAGGAAGAGACTGTCAACGATCGTTTGAAAACTTAGAAATGTGAACTTTGGGCCGGAATAGCAGCATGTGGCCCTCGGGAAGAAAACAGCTTTGGCTACCGCGAGCCGACGCGAGGGATGTAGGGGGAACAATGCTGGCTGGGGCGCAGCTTCAACATTGTCATTGCCCGGCGTAACTGGCTCATTGGAAGCGACCAATCGAATCGTCACCGATCATGCACCGCGACTGACGGGTTCTATTGAGTGGTCCGGAATGAGAACTCAGCCTCCCTTTTGAGTGCACTCGAGAGGAGCGCAGCCCATGAGCGCCTGGCTGATAATATCGGGTCGGACTCACCGGTCGACGATTTCCGCATGGCTACAGTTTACGCAGGCGAGTAGCGGCCTGGTAGGAGAAGGGTCGTTGACAGCAGGAATTTTGCAGGTGTGAACGGAGATCCTGAGGATCTCCAGAAGGAGGAACCGGCGGGTGTTGGAAAGCTGGTTGGATTTCCTTTCTCTCGGCTCGGGGCTCAAGCAGCCGAGCGATTTAACGAAGTTGTTAGCAGCTCTCGCGTAGAAGGCGGGCGCGGACGCGGCGGTATTTTGGCGGCTTACACCGGGCTCAGTGCTTACGAAGGAAAAGCGGACCGGAAGATTTTTCCTAGTGGCTTCGTGGCGCCGCTTTTACGACGGTATGCCGTGGTACTACCTGTCGGTGGACTCGGTGACAGGCGGGGCTTGGCTCCGAGCGGGAGGAGCGGCCATTTCGCCTCGTTACAAATATTGACGACGCGAGCGAGATCGCAAGAGATACACGGGAGTTGTTAGTCGAGCGGTGGGGAATGGTTTCATGCGCTTCGGTCCCGCTTTCGAGCGAGGACGGCACGCCCTGTGCGATCACTTTCTATGCGCGCCGGCAGTTGATCGAGAGGAGCGTTGAAGCCAGCGTAATCCTGACGGAAGACCCGACGCGAGCCAACGCATTTAAGATACAAGCGAGTCATTGGGATTGGCCTGGACCACCGAAGATAACAGAGTACGACGCGGGCAAAAGTCTGACGGGTTGGGTTTTACAGAACCGCCGACCCTTGCGGATTCTGGATGTGGCGAAATTCCACGAGGATCGGGACTGGTTAGGGCAACAATATCCGAGTCTGGAGTGGCTGGGTGAGGAGAATGTCAAACAGCAGTTGCGAGGCAGATTCCGATTGCCGCCTGAAACGCTGGATCGTGACTTGCCGCTGGCGGCCTTTATGTGCGCGCCGGTCCTGCACGGGAAGTCATTGGGGGTTGTCCGGTGCTGTGCGCGAGAAAAAAGCTCATGGTCTTTTGAAGAGGTCGATTGAGTACAACAACGCGTTGCAGCAGGTTAAGCCGGTTGCCGGTTATAGCGATGGTCGTCAGTGATCAGCGAAAGAAGCTAGAGGTTGTGAAGAAGAGGACGGGACAGCCGATCGCGCGGGAAGACGCGGGAATGAAGCGACTATGAGAATCCCCACATGCGCTCACACGCATCGGGTCCTAAGCGTCACAGTCATGCTTACCGATTCGTTTGACTCCAATTCAGCGACCACCTGTTCACAAGCGGTCATGCGAACTACAGCGTGCCTTGGCGACTTGCATCATCTGTGACGGCCCAGGCAAAGGAATCACTCCGACCGTTAGTCGTCGGCATGATGAGAGCTGCTCGGAGAACGGTGAGCTCCTGACAATGACACCGCGCTGATCGGGAAGGGCAGAACTACCCGGCGCCCTCGTCGGTAGACGATATCTCATTACGGGATGATCACCCGGCCAAATGGATTAACTTCATCGCCGCTCAAGGGCTGAGTTCTTCCGGGCGGATTGAGCCCTTTTTACTGTGGTGCGCGGCGTGGTGGCGTTGCCTTCGGGACGCTCGGCTTGGGCAATGGCGGATCTTACCAACTCCCGCACCCCGGGGCGCAGAAGGTCCGCAGGCTGCACGATTCGGAAGTGGCGAATCCATTTACCCTCGCCGCGCAGCAGGCAGTCCGGGTCGGGTAGAAGCGAGCCGAAATTGAAGCCGAGGTTCACCCAATTGGCATGCGTGGTGGTGAAGACGAACGCGTCGCTTGGCCGCTCCGTGAACGTGAAGTGGTTTGCGATGGTGTACAACTCGTAGACAAACTCGCTGGAGTCCGGCGCCTCTTCGAGTACCAGCATCCTGGCAGCCAGTGCGAGCTCTTGAATCCGTTTTCCGTAAGTAAGGAGGAGTTTGAGGTAGTCCGGATCGGGTGGACGCAAGCGCACCCCGCTACTCTATCCGATAGCCGGTTCGCCAGCAAGAGGTTACTCTTCGGGAAGGTTACTCTTCG
>CBAAAA010000351.1:0-5532 GCA_964658695.1 uncultured Solirubrobacteraceae bacterium
TCTTACTGTAAAGCGATCCTGACAACTCTGCCAGGATTTGTTTTATTCAATCGCGATACGCCGCAGCAGCTTGAAATCTGTCAGCATCTTGCCGGTCCCTAAAACCACAGAAGCCAGCGGATCATCGGCAATCGACACCGGAAGCCCGGTCTCCTCCCGGATGCGCGTATCCAGGTTCTTGATCAACGCGCCACCTCCGGTAAGCACAATGCCCCGGTCACTGATGTCGGCGCTCAATTCAGGAGGAGTGCGTTCCAGAGCCACTCGAATGGCGTTCAGTATCGTGGCAATGCAATCGGAAAGGGCATCCCTTATTTCGTCGTCGCCCACCGTCACCGTCTTAGGAACGCCCTCGATCAGGTTGCGGCCCTTGATCTCCATCGTGATCGGCTTCTCTAATGGATACGCGGACCCGATCTGTATCTTGATCTGTTCCGCCGTACGTTCGCCAATCAGTAGATTGTACTTACGTTTCATGTAATTCATGATCGCGTCATCCATCTCGTTTCCCGCTACCCGGACCGAACGCGAGTAAACAATTCCCGAAAGAGAAATCACCGCCACATCCGTCGTGCCACCGCCAATGTCGACCACCATATTGCCGGACGGCTCCGTAATAGGGAGCCCAGCCCCGATCGCCGCCACCATCGCCTGTTCTACCAAGTGAACTTCACTCGCTTTCGCCCGGTAAGCCGACTCACTCACCGCGCGTTTTTCCACCTGCGTAATCTCACTGGGAACCCCGATAACAATGCGCGGATGAACTAACATCTTCCGTCCATGTGCTTTCAAGATGAAGTAGTTGAGCATGCGCTCGGTCACCTTGAAATCAGCGATGACCCCGTCCTTCATCGGACGAATCGCCACGATATTGCCGGGCGTGCGTCCTACCATCTCCTTCGCTTCTTTGCCGACCGCCTCGATTTCGCCAGTATTTTTATTGATTGCAACGATGGATGGTTCGTTTACGACAATTCCCTTGCCTTTGGCGAACACTAGGGTGTTAGCTGTGCCCAGATCGATTGCAAGATCGGACGAAATCAGGCTGAAAATGGAACGGAGATTCATGACAGGCTTAGGGTCCTGGACAAACCCCATCAGAGAGTAACATAGGGGTGAGTTATGGAAGAATTACCCGCTTCTCCGAGAGTTTTCAACAACGTGCGCTCATGACAAGGCGTCACTTGCTGGCTGCGGCGGGTCTCTCCGTCGCGGCCAGCCTTTCTCTCTCGGTTGGTTGCGACCGGAAACGCGGCTCGGGCTTTCTCGGTTACGCCATCATCGCCACTTCCGGCGACAACAGTCTGGCGGCCGTCGATCTGACGTCCTTCCGGCTGGCGAAAACGATTCCACTTGCGGCCCCACCCACCGCGGTGATCCCTTCTACGCACACCGGCTGGAGTTACGTGCTCACGCCCTCCATTGGGACTGTCTACACCATTGATGAACACCTTTTCCCGGTGACAAGCCGCCGGATCGCCGATCAGCTCTCCGAGTTGCGCCTCACCCCGGACGGACGACGGCTGGTCGCCATCTCGACCGATACCCGGCTGCTGTTTGAGCTCGACCCCGTGACCCTCAATGTTCTCGGCAACCATAAACTGAACGGAAAGCCAACCGACCTCGATATCTCGCAGACCGGCGTTGTCGCTATCGCCAGTGCCGAAACTGGCACGGTGGAGTTGATCGACCTCGTCACTGGCGCAAGACAGAACACGCATATCGACGGCTTACTTGGCGCAGTGCGCTTCCGCCAGGACGGCAAGCTGCTATTGATTGCCAACCTGAAAGACCGTTCCCTTGCCATCCGCAACGTTCCCGCCCTCCAGCCGGTCGCCGACCTGCAACTGGCGATGGCCCCTGAAAATCTCTGCTTCAAGCCGGACGGCGGACAGCTCTTCGTCTCGGGAACTGGCATGGACGCCATTGCAATCGTCTTCCCCTACGACACTCTCGAAGTGGAGCAGACCGTTCTCGCGGGAAGAGATCCCGGCGTGATGGCCTGTTCCGACATCCCCGGCGGTTATCTCTTCGTCGGCAACGCCAGCGGATCCGACGTCAGCATCCTGGATATCGATTCGCGTAAGGCCATCGGCGCCGTTCAGGTGGGCCAGCGGCCGGGATTTATCGCCATCACTCCCGACAATCAGTACGCACTGGTCCTGAACCGTGAGTCCGGCGACATGGCTGTCATCCGCATTGGAGCAATCCGCATGAATCGCGCACATACCGGAGCTGCGCTCTTCACAATGCTGCCGGTGGGGAATGATCCGGTACACGCCGCGGTGGTAACCAGGCTGCCTGGATAACGGCCAGCCCGGCGATAGCAGCCGTCTCGGCTCTCAATATGGTTGGCCCAAGCGAACACGGAAGCCATCCCAACTCCCTGGCAGCGCCGCGCTCCTCATCCGTCCAGCCGCCTTCCGGTCCCAGCATTAACGCCACGTGATCTGCTGCGCTCTTCTCAGCTGGCAACCACCCGCTGATCGGCGGAGCGTCCTCTTCGTCCAGGAACAAACGGACGTCGGCCTCCGTCGCCAAAGCCTGGGCAAAGCGAACCGGCGTCTTCAATAAGGGAAGTCTCACGCGCCGGGATTGCTGACTGGCCTCCATCGCGATCCTTTCCCAGCGCGCCAGACGTTTCACAGCCGCCCGCGCAAGTCCATGGTCCGTGCGATTGGCTTCGAACGGCAAAATTACGTCGACGCCCAGTTCCGTCGCCTTCTCCACCAGAATTTCGAAACGGTCAAACTTAAACAAAGCCGGAACCAGCGTCACCCGAAGCGAGGGAACAGGCCCATCCAGCTTGTCTGTCACCCGAAACGAGACTAACGCCTTCCGCGCAACCTCGATCTCCGCTAAATAAAGGTTCTGATTATCGGACAGCTCATACACCTGGCCCGCTTCTGCCCGCAAGACCCGAACCAGGTGTTCCGCGTCGGCGCCCGTCAATTCGGCAACCCCGCGGCGGACTTCTGAAACAAAGAAGCGACGTCGAGCCATGCTTTCGGCCTACGAAGTAACAACGTATTCGCTCTGCACCATCCCGCTTGCAAAGGACCGGGTCGCGACATGCTCAAACCGGATATCACGGTCTAAAGGACCAAACAACGGAATGCCGCTCCCAAGCAGGACTGGTATCCGCGTTATGGTCAAACGCTGGATGAGCCCCGCCGCCAGAAAGCCCTGTATCGTGACGCCGCCGTCGATGTAGAGGTGACTCATTCCTTTTCGACTCAGTTCGTCCACGACCTCTTGCGGCGAGCCAGCCATCAGATCACACACCGCTCCCGGCGGAAGCTTCAGTTCTTTCAGGCTTCGACTAAGCACCACTACCGGCTTTGTACCGTATGCCCACCCACCGAACGACAGCACTGTCTCAAACGTCTTACGGCCGATCACAACCGTATCCACACTAGCCATAAACTCGTCGTATCCATGTGGCTCGACATTATCGCCCGGCAGCCAATCCAGGCCTCCATCCTGCCGCGCAATAAAGCCGTCGAGACTTGTCGCAATGAACACCGATGCCTTCATCTGACCTCTCAAAATTGGGTTCGAACCGTTGTACAGCGTTTTCTGACCACCGCAAGAACCAGCGCATCGAAAACACATTCAGCCAGTTCACGAATTCTGAAAAATTCGTTTCTACCCGCGAATCATCAGCTTGACCGTCTTCATCGCCCCTGCTTCGCTTGCCCGCCGCCGATCCTGGAGGCGACCATGAGTGTAGCTCTAGCTTATAAAAACTTCGCCGCAAACAGAAACATCAGCCACATCGGACTTGGCGTCGCCGCCATCAATACCGCCAAAGTCCTCCGTCGCGACGGTATCAAGGCAGATGTCTGGCCCATCCTCAACACCTCAGATCTCCGCCAGCGTCTCGCTGCTGCACCCGTGGAACATGTCATTGTCTCCGCGCCCTGGATCCCCAGCAAAGAATTGCAAGCCATCGCAATCGAGTTCCCGGACACCCATTTCGCCATTTGTTGTCATTCCAATGTCGGCTTCCTGCAGGCCGATCGTAACGGTGTCAAGCTCCTTCGTGAGCTGATGGAGCTGGAACTCGGAACGCACAACATCCACCTTGCCGGAAACTGCCGCCGCTTTACCGATTGGGTGATGGCAGCCTTCGGTGCGCCGTGTCTTTATCTCCCCAATCTTTATTACATCGATGAGCACTCTCAACGTCCCCGCAGCCCTTATACGGGCGGCACATTACGGATCGGCGCGTTCGGCGCAACCCGTCCGCTCAAGAATCTCTTAACCGCCACGGCAGCCGCCATCGAGATTGCGCGCAACCTGAATGCTCCCCTCGAACTGTGGCTCTCCGCCGGGCGCGCCGAAGGCGGTGGGGAAACGGTGCTCGCCGCCGTAAAGGAGCTAGTCGCCGACCTCCCGAATGTGAAACTGATGTTGAATGGCTGGCAGTCCTGGCCAAAATTCCGGAAGATCGTAGCTCACATGCACCTGCTTCTCCAGCCCAGCTACACAGAGTCTTTCAACATGGTCACTGCCGATGGCATTGCTGAAGGCGTGCCTTCCGTTGTCTCCGAAGCGATCGACTGGGCGCCCCGCCACTGGAAGGCCGACGTCGACGACTCCTTGGATGTCGCACGCATCGGACGCCATCTGCTTTCTGATCCACGGGCCTCTCACGACGGACTGCGCGCGCTTGAACATTACGTCAACAACGGCGTGAACGCCTATCGTCAGTACATCGCCGTTACTCGATAAGCATACAGTCACCATACGAGTAGAACCGGTATCTGGCGGCGACAGCATGCCGGTAAGCTGCCATCGTCAGCTCGCGGCCGGCAAACGCGCTGACCAGCATCAGCAGACTCGATTCGGGCAGGTGAAAGTTCGTCAGCATCGCACCTGCCCCTCGAAAATGAAATCCCGGATAGATGAACAGATTCGTCTCGCCGCTCATCCCGCGTATGGGCCCGCGCAGTGCCGCCGTCTCAATCGTTCTCACACTGGTTGTTCCCACACAAACAAGTCTCTTTGCCTTCTCAATAGCCGCTACGCTCTCCTCCGGAACCCGAAAGTACTCCTCATGCAGCTTGATCTCAGAGAGCGTTTCTCCACGCAGCGGAGCGAACGTCCCAAGACCGACATGCAGCGTAACGTACGCTATCTCGGCGCCCACACTCCTGCACTGCTCCAGCATCTGATCTGTAAAATGCAGTCCCGCGGTGGGCGCTGCTACGGATCCCCGCTCTTTTGCGAACACAGTCTGATACCGCTCCCGGTCTTGCTTGTCTGAGAGCCGGTGAATATAGGGCGGCAGAGGCGTCTCCCCGATCTGTTCCAGAACATCTCTCACTGGCCGCGATGTATGAAACCGCATCGTCCGTTCCCCGTAATCACCCTGCGTCAATGTCTCGGCCGTCAGATCCTCACCGAAAACAATCCTGTCCCCAACCCGCACGCGCTTACCGGGACGAACCAGTGCGCGCCACTCCGTCTCCTCAGCGTTCAAAGCCCGAAGCAGAAACACCTCGACTTGAGCTCCTGTCCCGGAAT
>CBAAAA010000352.1:0-5530 GCA_964658695.1 uncultured Solirubrobacteraceae bacterium
GCCAATAACAGGCCAAGTATCCGTAAATTGACTTGACGCCGTACGGCATACACCGGAACGGAAACAAGTTTCACCACAGTGCCGAATGTAAGGGCGGTGCCTACTGCCAAGGCGGGCGAAACATGCAGCAGGAGGATTAGCAATGGCGTTGTCATGCTGCCGGCGCCGACTCCGGTCAACGCAATTGCCAGGGCAATGACAAAGCCCAGCAGAATCTCCACGTTCAGTGTGCCTCAGCGATGTGGATGCCGCACTCCAGCTTGCGTCCGGCCCAGCGTCCTGAACGTGCGTTGGAAGGATCACCGGGAAGGGCAGTGCAGGGTGCGCAGCCGATGCTGGTGTATCCGGCATCGTATAAAGACAACAGCGGAATGTCGTGAGCCTTCGCAAAACTCCAGACGTCCTTGTCAGTCCAGGTAGCTAGAGGGCTTATCTTGGCGAGCTTCCTGCCCGTAGGCAGCGGGAATTCGTCGAACACCTGCAGATTGGCGCGCGTTGGAGACTGGACGCGGCGCAGGCCTGTAAACCAGGTGCCAAATCGTTCCAAAGCGCCAAACAGCGGGCCGACCTTGCGCATCTTGCAGCACTGGTCCGGCTGGGACAAATAGAGCTGACCGACCTTCGCTTCGTGCTGCGCCACCGACTCGATTGCACTCACGTTGACGAGATTGAGGTGGTATCGCGACGTCATCTCGTCACGGTACTTGTAAACTTCTTCGAAGTGATAGCCGGTTTCAAGAAAGAGCACGGGGACGTCGGGCTGCAGTTCGCGCACCATCAGCAGCACGGCCATATCTTCCGCCTGGAAACTGCAGGTGACACAGGCTGGACCGGGAAAGGCCAAGGCTTCACGCACTGCCTCTTCTGCTTCCGCTACTTTACTGTCTACCTGCACATTTTCAGAAACGATGGACATCTTAGATCCCTCCGCTGTCGCTCCAGGTCCCGGAGGAGCGCAGGACCTGAATGCGTTCCAGCAGTTTTGTCAGGGCCCCTGCCGCTTCCAAGTCGTCTATGGGCAGAGACTCCGGGGGAGCGCTGGTTGCTCCATCGGCGGTGGTGATGGAGATATCGCTCCCGGGCGCGCCGGAGATTAGAACGAGGGCACCGACTGCGAGCAGTGCGGCGAGCGAAGAATCGGACTCCTCAGCAAATGAAAACACGTTGCAGCCGCGAGTGAACAGCAGCCGCTCGAGACGCCAGACAAGCTCAGTGCGGCCGCTCAGCCGGAGGATCGCGCCGGCGTGTCCCTGGCGCAAGACACGCTCACCCAATGCGACCGGGATCATGCGCGCGCCGGGTGTCTGGCGAACCGGTTGGCGTGATACGGAACCTTTTCCCGTAATCATTCCGGCCGCCACAGTGGCGTTGGTCGCCGGATCGATGAGAATAAAACTGCCGGTCAGCCTGTTCTTAAGATAAGGATCAAAAACCAGTGGCCTTACCGCCTCAATCCGCACCGAGCCGATGGCGTTCATCTCTAACCGTTCACTCTGCTCGCGATCGAGGGTGTCAATGTTCAGCCGGTAGTTGATCGCTTTGAGATCCGCCCAGTGTTGCGCCGTGGTGTGCTTGATGCGATAGCGCTTGTCGAGCTGTGCCGGCGTCTCATTCAGCCACACGATGGTCGCTTCAATTGAGGTATCCACGGTGGGCAGGTGGCCGCTGATGGCAATCGTGTCGCCGCGCGAGATATCGATTTCGTCTTTCAGCGCAAGTGTGACGGATTGCCCGGCATGCGCTTCGGTCAGATCGCCATCGAAGGTTGTAATCGCAGTCAGAGTGGAGGTCCGCCGCGAGGGCAGAACTGTTATCTGATCTCCCACGCGTATTTGGCCGGAGGCGACAGTTCCGGCATAACCACGGAATAAATGATTCGGCCGCAACACCTGACTGGGCCGCAACACCCGCTGTACCGGAAAACGAAATGCCGCTCTCTCTTCCAGGTCACCGGCTGGAACGGTCTCCAGATGTTCCAGCAGGCTCATTCCATGGAACCAGGGCATGTTTTTGCTGCGAATGACGACATTGTCACCGGCGAGTGCGCTAACCGGTACAAAGTAGGGTTCAAGGGACTGAAACTGCGAGAGAAAATTCCGGAAATCGGTCTCGATGTGATCGAAGATATGCTGTTGGTATCCGACCAGGTCCATCTTGTTGATCGCAATCACCAGATGACGCAGGCCGAGCAGCGACGAGATACAGGCATGCCGGCGTGATTGCGGCAGCAGACCTTTGCGCGCATCCACCAGCACGATGGCAAGCTCGGCGGTCGAAGCTCCCGTCACCATGTTGCGGGTGTATTGTTCGTGCCCCGGGGTATCGGCGATGATGAACTTCCGCTTCGGGGTTGCAAAGTAACGGTAGGCGACGTCGATGGTGATGCCCTGTTCCCGTTCCGCGCGGAGGCCGTCGGTCAACAGGGAAAAGTCGATATTGCCGGCATTCCGCCCGACAGATGCCTTGGTTACCGATTCAAGTTGATCGTCGTAAACGCTGCGCGAATCATAGAGCAATCGACCGATCAGCGTTGACTTGCCATCATCGACGCTGCCGGCAGTCGTGAAGCGGAGCAGGTCCTTGGCTCGCTCCTGTTGCAGAAATGCTTCAAAGCTAGCGGGCGCTTCCAGCAGAGAAGGCGAAGAAGCCACTTAGAAGTAGCCCTCCTGCTTCTTGATTTCCATGGAACCTTCCTGGTCATGGTCAATCACCCGGTTTTGCCGTTCGGAGCGCCGCATGGTGATCAGCTCTTCGATGATCTTGGGTACGGTATCCGCTTCAGAGGAGATAGCTCCGGTGCAGGGGCTGCAGCCGAGCGACCGCATCCGGCATTTGACCATACGAGGCTCTTCACCGGGCAGCCGCGGAATAAACGATTGTTCGACCGGGAGCAGGGAATCGCCGCGCACCAGCATCAGGCGTTCTTTGGCGAAGTAGAGCGGCACAATCGGAATATTCTCGGCCTCGATGTACTGCCAGACGTCCATTTCGGTCCAATTCGAGAGGGGAAAGACACGCAGACTCTCGCCGGGATGGATATGGGTATTGAACAAGTTCCAGAGTTCCGGACGTTGATTGCGAGGATCCCACTGACCGCGCGTATCCCGGAACGAGAAAACCCGCTCTTTGGCGCGTGATTTTTCCTCGTCCCGCCTGGCGCCTCCCATGGCCGCGTCAAAGCCGCCCTCCCGCAACCCATTCAGCAGCGAAGTGGTTTTCAAAGCGCCGCAACAGCGCTGGGTGTCCCAGTTGAAGGGCGTTGCTCCTTCGGCCAGTGCCGCTTCATTCTTATGGACGATCAGCTTCAGGCCGAGTTGCGCCGTATAGCGGTCGCGAAACTCGATCATCTCCTTGAATTTATAGCCGGTATCGACGTGCAATAGTGGAAAAGGAACATCGCCTGGAAAAAACGCCTTTTGCGCGAGGCGCAGCAACACCGAAGAGTCCTTACCAATCGAGTAAAGCAGCACCGGACGCTGGCACTCGGCGGCCACCTCCCGCATGATATGAATGCTTTCAGCTTCCAGTTGCCGAAGGTGACTTAGCTTGTTCACTCTTCCGCAGAGTATCACGATTGGTCCCTATCTTGATCGGAATTGCCTTCAGGACTGCCCGCCATGAATCCTCGGTTAAGCAAAGAAATGAGAACCTTAGCGAGCGATCTATCTATTTTTGTACATTCCTCTTCTTTGCGAAACTATGTCCACGAGTGTAGTTGAAGTTACAAACCGTCAGATGCCTATCGGTGCTGAGCCCAATGAGAAAGCGGCCGGAACGCACTTCCGGGTCTGGGCCACCGACCGCAAGTCCGTGGAGGTGGTCTTTGAAGACGGTCGCCCTTCCGTAACCCTTGCTTCGGAAGCAAACGGCTACTTTGCGGGTTTCGCCGCGGATGCCTCAGCCGGCGCCCTTTATAAATACCGTTTGGACGGAAACGGGCCTTTTCCGGATCCCGCTTCGCGCTTCCAACCGGACGGTCCACATCATTTCTCAGCGGTGGTTGATCCTGGCGCATTTGAGTGGACAGACGGCGCCTGGCCTGGAATTATGCTGGACGGGCAAGTGGTTTATGAGCTGCATCTCGGCACGTTTACAGCGGGTGGGACCTGGACGTCCGCAGCCGAGAAGCTGGAGTATCTTCGGGACCTCGGAATCACTGTCATTGAGTTGATGCCGGTGGCGGATTTTCCGGGCAAGTTCGGCTGGGGGTACGACGGCGTCCAGCCCTATGCGCCCGCCTCCATCTACGGAACTCCTGAAGATATGCGGCGTTTTGTGGACCGCGCTCACTCCTTCGGTCTGGGAGTCATTCTGGACGTGGTTTACAACCATGTTGGACCGGACGGGAACTATCTGAGAGAATTCTCGCCCGCCTACTTCAGCCAGAAGCATACGACTGACTGGGGACAAGGTCTGAACTTTGATGGCCCGCTCTCTGGACCGGTGCGCCAGTTCTTCTTAGAAAATGCGGCTTACTGGATCCGCGAATTCCATCTCGACGGGCTGCGCCTGGATGCGACGCAGGACATCCACGATGAATCAAAACCGCACATCATCACCGAAATCGGCGAGGCTGCACGTAAGGCGGCGGGGCATCGGCCCATCATTCTGATCGGAGAGAACGAGCCGCAGGATACCACTCTGCTGAAGCCAATTGCAGAAGGCGGGTTCGGTCTGGATGCCCTCTGGAACGACGACTTTCATCACTCCGCGATGGTGGCGCTTACAGCTAAGGCGGACGCTTACTACACGGACTATCGCGGAACAGCGCAGGAGTTCCTCTCGGCGCTCAAACATGGCTACCTCTATCAGGGCCAGTGGTACCGATGGCAGAACCAGCGGCGTGGCGCTCCAACCTTTGGCACGGCGCGCGCCAGCATGGTGACCTTTATTCAGAACCACGATCAGGTGGCCAACTCCGGCCGTGGTCAGCGGGTCCATGAACTGACTTCACCGGGCAAGTACAAAGCGCTCACTGCTGTCATGCTTCTTGGCCCCGGTACGCCGATGATCTTCCAGGGGCAGGAGTTTGCGGCCTCCACTCCCTTCCTGTTCTTTGCCGACCATCAGCCTGAGCTTGCAAGGCTGGTGCAAGAGGGACGGATCGAATTCCTGAAGCAGTGGCGCTCCTTGAAGCTGCCCGAGATGATTACCTGCTTTGCCGAACCTGGGATCTTCTCCACCTTTGAACGCTGCAAACTCGACTTCGAAGACGTTAAGCGGCACAAGAATATTTATGCTCTTCACCGCAACTTGCTGCGGTTGCGCCGGCAGGATCCGGTCCTTTCGAAGCAGGGCGTTGACGGTCTGGATGGCGCAGTTCTGAGCGATCGCTGCTTTCTGCTCCGTTATTTTTCCCCTGCTCATGACCGTGACCGATTGCTATTGGTTAATCTGGGAACAGACCTACAGTTGAATCCAGCCCCTGAGCCGCTGTTGGCTCCTCCTCCCAATACGGAGTGGGAGAAACTTTTATCCACGGACGACCCTGAGTACGGCGGCTGTGGAACGCCTCCACTCGACACCGAAG
>CBAAAA010000353.1:0-5529 GCA_964658695.1 uncultured Solirubrobacteraceae bacterium
TTCTTGTGGATGGGACACTCTACTTCACCGAACCAGACGACGTCTGGTCCGTCGATGCGCGATCGGGTCAACAGAACTGGCATTATCATTACCGCTCCAACGAAGGGCTGCGCATAGGGCAGCGCGGTGTGGCAATGTATCAGGGCCACCTCTACTATGAGACTCCCGACGCGCACTTGCTCTCGCTTGACGCGCACAGCGGTGAAGTGCAGTGGGATGTAGTGCTGGCGGACGTCAAGCTGGGTTACTGGGCGACGATGGCCCCGCTAGTTGTTCGAAACCATGTGCTGGTTGGGGTTGCAGGGGACTTCAACGACCTGCATGGATTCGTTGATTCTCTCGATCCGTTAACGGGAAAGCTGCAGTGGCGATGGGATTCGCTTCCAAAGCCCGGCGAACCAGGCTCCGAAACCTGGCCTAAAGACGGCGACGCAATGCAGCACGGTGGGGGAATGACCTGGATCACGGGAACTTACGATGCGGATCTGAACCTGGTGTATTGGGGCACAGCGAATCCCAACCCGGTACTGGATGGATCGACTCGGCCCGGCGATAACCTGTACACGTGCTCGATCGTGGCGCTCGATCCTGACACCGGCAAGCTGAAGTGGGCGTTCCAGCCATCACCGCACGATGTGCACGACTGGGATGCCGTCCAGACACCGGTGCTCGTGGATGCTGATTTCCATGGGAAGCCGCGCAAGCTGTTACTGCAGGCCTCCCGCAATGGTTATTATTTTGTGCTGGATCGTACGAATGGAAAAGTCTTGCTTTCCGTCCCGTACGGACACATCAATTGGAGCTCCGGAATCGACAAGCAGGGTCGCCCGATTCCGAACGTGGAGAAGAACCCGAGCGCTGCTGGCACGCTAGTCGAACCCGATGCCATCGGTGTGACGAACTGGATGTCACCAAGCTTCGATCCGGACACGGGATTGCTCTACGTGGATACCCATGATTCGTTCAGTCTTTATTACGCATACTCGACGGGCAAGGCAGAGGGCTTTGGCGGGCGTGATCTGACCGTCTGGTCACAGTGCCATTTGCGTGCGATCGATTACCAGACCGGGAAGTGCCGCTGGGAGCATGATCTTGGGTCCGGTTGGGACTGGGCTGGCGTTTTGAGCACGGCGGGCGGGTTGGTGTTTACCGGCGATGTTCACGGCAACGTACTCGCCCTGGATGCTGAGACCGGAGTGACGCTGTGGCACACCTACGCTGGCGGCCAGGCGGAGCAGCCGCCCATCACCTATGAACTCGACGGGCGTCAATATGTCTTGATCGGGGCGCATGGCGTGGTTTATTCATTCGCTCTACCGGAAAAACTCACTCCTTAGTGATTCGCGACGGTGCAGTCAGTCAGGCGAGAGCCTTGTTGTTCGTCTCGCTGATGGAAAGCAGACCCATAAGAGTAAGGACTGCCGAGGCTGTCAGATAGTAGCCAACGTAGGCCAGTCCCCAGTTTTTCGCGAGCCAGGTAGCGATGTAAGGCGCCAGGGACGCGCCCAGAATTCCGGCGAAATTAAAGGCGAGGGAACTGCCTGTGTAGCGCACCGAGGTGGGGAAGAGTTCCGCAATCACCGTGCCCAGCGGGCCATAGGTGAGACCCATCAAAGCAAGGCCGATCGCCATCATGAGCAGCGCACCTGTTGTACCGGCTACAAACAGCGGAGCCATGACAAAGCCAAATGCTGCAATTGATACCGTAATCCAGACCATTGCCCGCTGCCGTCCACGCTCCGCCAGCAAAGCGGAGATCGGAATCGTCAATGCAAAGAAGAAGATGTCGAACAATTGCATTGTTAGAAATTTTCCGCGGCTGAACCCGAGCGCGCTAGTCCCCCAGGAAAGCGCAAATACAGTCATCAGATAGAACAAAACGAAGGTCGCCAGACACACGAAGGTCCCGGCTATCAGTGCTCTCATATGGCTACGAAAGATCGCCAGCATAGGCACCTTCACCTGTTCGCCCCGTTTCTGCGCTTCCCGGAATACGGGAGTTTCCGTTATTGTCAGGCGTACATAGAGGCCAAGGAATACCAGGACGGCGCTCGCCAGAAAAGGGAGACGCCAACCGGAATCAAAGAATTGCTTGTTAGTCAGCCAGCGCGAGAGCAGGAGAAAAACAGAACCGGAAAAGAAGAAGCCGATCGGTGCGCCAAGCTGCGGGAACATCCCATACCAGGCCCGCTTCCCGGGAGGGGCATTCTCGATTGCCAAGAGCACCGCGCCGCCCCACTCGCCACCGAGCCCGATGCCTTGACCGAAGCGGCAGAGAGCTAACAGCAGCGGTGCTGCGAAGCCAATCTTCGCGTATGTCGGCAGCGCTCCGATGGATACCGTGGAGATTCCCATTGTCAGCAGAGCGACCACGAGTGTTGTCTTTCGACCGACTCTATCGCCGAAGTGACCGAAGAGAGCTGAGCCAATTGGGCGCGCCAGGAACGCGATTCCAAAAGTCGCCAGAGATGCCAGTGTAGCCGTTGCTGGATCGCTCGCTGGAAAGAACAGGCGCGGAAAAACCAGCACCGCTGCGGTCGCATAGATATAGAAATCAAAAAACTCAATCGTTGTGCCTATCAGGCTCGCGAAAAGAACCTGGCGTGCCGTGTTGACCGGCGTGTGGATTCTGGAATGCAGTGTACTCATCAAAGAGGGACGCTTAGGCAACGCCCAAAAGCCGCTTGGTATAGGAAAGGCTTTCTTCCAGTGCGCTTCGCTCTCGCTGGGCTTCATCCGGGGCTTGCCAAGGCTCATCCCGGTAAGGCTTCCCACGCTCGGCAATGGTCAAGTAGCGTTCGAACTCCCAGGCCGGCATATTCCGATAGGCGTCCCAGAAACTCGCGTCCTTGAAAGGCAATATGCGCGGACCAAAGATGATCGACTCCATCGAAAGAGCCTTGCCCGGACAGAGATCCACATACTTTTTCATATAACTATCGATGTCCACGTTGCCGCGCCCCATCTGGACCCAGGTCACCGCCGCGCCTTGTGGAACCAGCCATACCGCACTGTCGCGAACATGGCTTGTCAGCACGTACGGATGTAATGTCTCGAGCGTGAGATGCGGGTCTTCGAGCGTCCAAAGTGGGTTGCCGGAATCGAGGCAGACACCTACGAAATCCGGGCCCGCCTCCTCAATCAACATTTTGAGTTCCCGGGCCTGCATGTCCCCTGCATGGTTCTCAATGGCAATCTTGATACCGGCATCGCTGGCCTTGGAGCGGCAGTTCTTCAGCACTTTCACCATATCGTTGATATGAGCTTCTATCGGTCCCGGTCGACGGTCGTCGGCACTTCCCAAAACGCAGCGGACAATTTTCGAACCCACGATGTGAGCCGAATCCATCATCTTCCCCAGTTGTTGTTCCGCAGTGCCGGCCTCGCTCTTGAACATCTTCGAACTTGGGCATATCGACATCATCCCGATCTCGACTTCAATCCCCAACTCCTCCGCGCGGCGACGAACCGCACGCAGATTGTCGGGCTCCAGACTGCCAATAAAGCGCACCTCAGAAAAATGCACGACCTGGACCTTCTGTCCGGCGCAATAATCCAGGTACTGAAAGGGCGTCCAGCCCTGCGCCCGCAGGCTGAAGAGATCGATTCCTAATTTTGCTTTCGGCATTTGCGTCTGTCCCATTGCAGATATTGCTCCAGCAGCGCTCAGCGCCACAAAGTCCCTTCGGGTCATGTCTCTCCTATCGCGTCAGTGCGCTGATTGGCTATTCTTGATCACTTCCTGCGCCCGTTCGGCGGTCGAAGCCCGACTCTTTTCTTCCAGTTCACTGAATGACTTCATCTCGCTCTGCGCTTCCTGCGTTTTGCCGGTGGCCCGATACGCCTGCGCTAACAGAAAATGCGTACTTGGCTCGGCCGGATCGGACTTCTCCACTGTTCGCAGCTCCGCAATCGCATCCTGTTCGCGATGCAGCTTCAAGAGCAGCCGAGCGCGGTCGGCACGCGCTTCCATCAGATTCGGGCATCCAGCCAGAGCCCTGTCGATCCCCGCAAGAGCGTCATTCGGATCGGCATTCGTTCTCAGTAGAATGTCGCCGAGCTTCCAATGAATCATGCAATTGGCGGGGTCCAGCGCAAGCTCCTGTCGAAACTGTTCCGTTGCGTTCTCCCATTGCGAAAGGCTCCAGTAAAGGTCACCCAATTTGTAATGAACGCCCGGTTGCCTCGGCGCGACGTCGATTGCCTTCTTCCATTCCAGGATCGCGCCGTCGGAATTTTTCATGCTCTCCATCAGCTCGGCCGAAATTTCATGTGCCCAGACCGAATTGGGATCGATCTGATTCACCTTCCCGAGCGCTCCCTCTGACAACTGCATATACACCTTGCCAAGCAGGTACCAGACCTGCTGATTCTGCGGTTCTCGCTTCGCCAGCCTTTTCAGATGAACGGCCGCCGATTCGAAGTCCCCTAGCTTCGTAAGGTCGTTGACAAGAAAGAGTTCGGCATTGTTATCGGAAGGATTGGCCGCAAGGACTGCTTCCAAACGAGGCCGTGCGGCCTGATAATCACCCATTTGGAAAAGCGTCATTCCAAGAAGCGCAGAAGCGGAGGTCATTTTTGGGTCGACTTTCAAACCCTGTTCCAGCGTGTCGGCCGCCTCGCGATAGTGAGCTGTCTTGAGATACAGCGCTCCCAGATTGTTGTATGCAACGCCCAGGTGCGAGTCAAGCTTCAGCATCTGCTGATAATCGGCTACAGCCGCAGAGACGTTCCCTGCGGCCTCAGCGGATTTGGCTTCGTTGTATAAAGCTTCTAAGCGGCTGTCAGAACTGTCAGCGGATTGTGCGCGCGTAACGTGGGGAAGACCTACACCAAACAAGAGCAGGGCGCACATCGTTGCTGGACGAACCACCATGGATATCACTATAAAGCTTGTTCCTGCTGTGCCTGGTAGATAATGAGCAATTTGTACAAGCTATGCATTCCTTGTGTTGTTCTGCTGGTTGCGACCGGACTGGTCGCGCTTGCCAGTGCAAAGATTGAGCTTCACTTTACCGAAGTGGCCGCAGAGGCGGGATTGCGCGCCAATTTACGGTGCGGAACTCCGGAGAAGCGATGGATTCCAGAGGCTAATGGGAGCGGCGCAGCCTGGCTCGATTACGATAACGACGGCTACATGGACCTGCTGGTTGTGAACGGTGGCACGATGGATCAACTTCGCACGATCGCTGCCGGACAGACTCCGGCATCGGACCGCCTGGGGGTCTATCTTTATCACAATCTAGGTAACGGCAAGTTCGAAGATGTTACCGAGAAGGCTGGTCTTGAGAATGATTACTGGGGAACCGGCGCGAATGCGGCCGACTTCAATAATGATGGTTTCACCGATATCCTCATCACCACCATCGGCCGCGATCTTCTCTTCAAGAACAACGGTGACGGTACCTTCACCGAAGTTGGCAAAGCTGTGGGCCTGAAACAGGACATGGCCTGGCACACAGGCAGTGCATTCGGCGACTTTGATGGCGATGGATATCTGGACCTGTTCATCGCCAGCTACATAGAGCT
>CBAAAA010000354.1:0-5502 GCA_964658695.1 uncultured Solirubrobacteraceae bacterium
CCGATATTGACGCCAGGTATTCTTGGGACGGCAAAACGATCGCTTTCAGACGATGTATCGGCAGTTCAGTCGACGATATCTATGCGATACCGGCGGCGGGCGGCAGACCTCGACGGCTAACCAACGATCTCCGGCGTATTCGCGGTTTAACCTGGAGCTCAGAGGGGAGAAGCCTCATTGTCGCATCCAACCGCGCTTCTGCCCTCACCTCTCTCTGGCGCGTTTTTCTCGATAGCAGGCCGGCTGTTGAATTGACCACTCCCGTTGTCCACGCTTCCGCTCCGGTCGTAGCTCGCAACACAAAGCGGCTCGTCTTTGTGTCTGAAGTGAATGATGTGAACATCTGGAAAGCGCCGGTGAATGGCGACGCCCCGCCTGTCCAGGTCGTCGCGTCAACTTACTTGGATTCGAGTCCCGATATCTCCCCGGATAACACGAGAATCGCCTTTCGCAGTGATCGAACAGGCTCCAATGAGATCTGGATCGCGGAGAGCGACGGCCGGAATCCGCGACAACTGACCCACTTTAGCGGTGCTCTCTCGGGCTGCCCTCGCTGGTCTCCCGATGGACGCTGGCTGGCCTTTGATTCACGCGCATCCGGGTCCGCGGAAATATACAAGCTCAGACTCGACGACGGTTCTCTGACGCGCCTCACCTCGTCGCATTCCGACAATGTCGTGCCGAGTTGGTCCCATGATGGGCAGTTTATCTACTTCGCCTCCAACCGAACCGGCAACGAACAGATTTGGAGAATACCGGCTCGTGGTGGCGCTGAAACGCAAATCACCACTGACGGCGGTTTCGGCGGCATGGAATCGTTCGACGGCCGGTCTCTCTACTACGTAAAGGATCTCGGGAGAACCAGCATCTGGCGCACGCCTGTTGCCGGCGGCCCATCCAGCGAAGTCATCCAGGCAATGGGGCCACGTTTGTGGGGCTATTGGTCAGTGTCAGAGCATTATTTAACCTTCTTCCGTCTCGCATCGCTCGACAAGGGAAATGCCGATATCCTGCAACTGAACCTGGCCACCCAACGTGTTCGTCGTCTTGGCGCCACCGAACGCGCGGTGGAATCAGGAACCAAAGGCTTCTCCATTTCCCGGGATGAACAATGGATTTTCTATTCGCAGCACGACGTGTACCAGACCAGCATCATGCTCGCCGATGCGTCCGCGGGATCTCCCTTATCGTCAAGAACTTCTACGGGCGAATAGTTGGTGCCGCATCTCTGCCGGTGAAGGATCCAAACCCACTCTGGACGATCGCAAAGATAATACGGATTTCACAGCATAGATTGTCGTCTTCGATTCCCCTATCTTGAGAGTTATGAGGACCGCAACAGGTCCCGGCCATGAGTCACCTTCAGCAACTGAAGGTGAAGCTAAAGGAGAAGTAACATGCGTGTATTCATCACTGGCGCCACAGGATTCATCGGCTCTGCTCTTATACCAGAGTTGATTGGCGCCGGCCACCAGGTACTGGGACTTGCCCGTTCAGATGCGGGCGCAAAGTCTCTTGCCGACGCTGGCGCGGAGGTCCATCGAGGGAATCTGGAGGATCTCGAAAGCTTGCGCAATGGAGCGAGATTATCGGATGCCGTAATTCACCTCGGCTTCAACCACGACTTTTCGCAATGGGCCGCGAACTGTGAGGCAGACAGGAATGCTATTGAGGCGCTCGGTTCTACCCTCGCTGGCTCGGATCGTCCTTTGGTAATCACATCCGGAACCGGGTTGGCGATTACGCCGGGACGCGCTTCAACCGAGGACGATGCGCCCAACTCGCCCATTCCCCGCATAGCCTCGGAAGAGGCGGCGGCTTCGGTGGCGGCGCAAGGGGTGAACGTCTCGGTGATCCGACTTCCGCAAGTTCACGACACAGTGAAGCAAGGTCTCATCACCTACCTGGTGGCGGTGGCCCGCGAGAAAGGCGTCTCGGCGTATGTCGGAGACGGGCTTAATCGCTGGCCCGCGGTGCACCGCTTCGATTGTGCCCGCCTCTACAAACTGGCGCTCGAGAAAGGTTCACCAGGAGCCCGTTTTCACGCGGTTGCTGAAGAAGGCGTGCCGCTTCGAGAGATTGCTGAGTCAATCGGCCGTGGCCTGAAAGTACCTGTCATCGCAAAGTCTCCCGAAAAAGCAGGCGAGCACTTCGGTTGGCTTGCGCTGTTTGCGGGCGCTGACATCCCGGCTTCCAGCACACTGACGCAGCAACGGCTCGGATGGCGTCCAACCGGCCCGGCACTGCTTGCCGATCTCGACGAAATGCGGTATTTCGAAGCCTGAACAGCCACTCGCTGCCTCTGAAGCTAAGTTTGAGCCGGCCATGCTTCCGCGATTCAGCTTCCATCCGGAAATCCCCCTCGATGCGAAATCATTGGGAAGTGAGGCAACCCCTCCATGGGCGCAACAAATGCGCGCCATCCGTCGGGGTACGGTTTGAGCCCGCGCAGCAACGGCGACTCTGCGCCCGGATCATCGCCGGCCAGCTCCTGCAGCATCTCTCGCAGGGTGCGAATAGTCGCTCCCCCAAAGCGTTCTTGCCATCGCGTTTCAATTGCTCGCCCCAGCGGCGCGTAAGCATCGCGGGCCATTCTGCCTTTGGATGTGAGCAGCAGTGATTTGGAGCGGCTCACTGCATCTGTCCTAACTCCTCCACACCCGTGCCTTGTGCCCATACGGACAGCCGCCGCAGTGCCTTCTTTTGAAAGGCACGCAAGCCGCGGTAAGTCGCGCATCAGCACTCCGGCGTCGCCGGTGAGGCGCAATAGGTTTGCACAAACTGCAATAGGCGCTTTTGATTCGCCATCAAACTCGCTGGCGAATGCAATGAGCGCCTTGCTCAGAAGTTGCGGCAGAGTCAATTCGGCTCCGGAAACTTGCGCGGGCCGTATCTTCAACGCGGAACCGTATTCGAGAACTGCGAAAAAATCGGGGGCGTCTGCACCCAGGCGGTCCGCCAATGCCGCAAGTGATTGCTTCAGCTGCACAACGTTTTCGCTCCCAAAACGTTCCCGCCATCGCGTTTCGATAACACCGGTCAGGCCGCGCCAGACTCTGATGGCCCGAATACCGCCGCTGGTAGGACGGATTATCGCGTCCGCCGGGATTCGCCCGGATGCAGTTGCGGTCACAGAAAGATAACTCCACCACTTGCTCAAGCGCGTCAGCCACGTTTGTAGCCCTTTATTCGAGATTCGACTCCGCTCCTGAAGTTCGTTGAACGAGATCCCATCCTCGGGAATGTACTGCATGTACCTGACCCACATGGCCATCGAAACCAGCCACGGCGCCTTCGAAAAGCCGGGAGTTGATCCAAAGTTTGTAGTGCGATGAGGCACTTGCTTTTCGAATTCATTGTCGAACTCGATAATAAAAGCGACCAATGCTTGTGAAAGCAGAGCTGACAAGGGCAGTCCAGTCACCATAGCCACATAGTAAGCGCAAAAAATTGCCCAAATCAGATCGGGTAAAGGGATAGAGGCGGCGTAAGTGGAATGACTATAACTCCGCGTGTTAATTTTGTGGCAAGCAGACCTCATTCAGTTGCCGTTCGGGAAGCACCGTCGGCGCGGGCTCAGCGTTCCAATTCGGAGGGACAATTGCGCGAACCGACTAACCCGGAGAACGACGATACTCTAAGCCAGGGCCGAGCGGCAACTTCCCAGTCCACAGTCGGCCCGTACCGGTTGATTCAGTTGCTCGGATCAGGCGGCATGGGCGAAGTCTGGCGAGCGGAGCAACTTCATCCGCTCCAGCGCACCGTCGCGCTCAAACTAATAAAGACCGGTATGGACACGCGGGCATTGGTGGCTCGCTTCGAATCGGAACGGCAAGCCTTGGCGCTGATGGATCATCCTAACATTGCAAAAGTCTTCGAAGCCGGCGCCAATGCGGCGGGGCGGCCTTACTTCGTCATGGAGTACGTGCCGGGTCTCCCAATTACGGCTTACTGCGATAAGCACCGGCTGAGTATCAGGGCGCGGATCTCACTCTTCGTTCAGGTGTGCGAAGGGGTGCAGCATGCCCATCAGAAGGGAATCATTCATCGCGACCTTAAGCCCTCTAACGTTCTGGTGTCAGAGGTCGACGACAAGGGTGTGCCGAAAGTAATCGACTTCGGTCTCGCAAAGGCAATGGGACAGCGCTTGACCGAGCTCACAATGTTCACAGAGGTGGGTGACATGCTTGGCACGCCTGCTTACATGAGCCCGGAACAAGCCTCCCGAAATGAACCGAACATTGACACGCGAACTGACGTTTACTCCCTTGGAGTGATGCTCTATGAGCTGCTGGTCGGCTCCCTGCCCTTCGATTGGGATCGGCAAGTCTCAGCCACCGTTTCGATCTTCGAGACGCTCACCGAGCGGGAGCCGCCGCGGCCCAGTACCCGATTCAAATCAATGGGACCGTCTTCTGAACAGGCGGCGGTCAATCGCCGTGAAGACGTGCAGTCTCTTTTGCGTCATGTGCGCGGCGAGTTGGATTGGATCACCATCAAAGCTCTAGAAAGGGAGCGCAGCCGCCGGTATGCCTCCTGTTCGGAACTGGCCGCCGATCTCTGTCGCTACCTGGAAGATCAACCCGTCCTTGCGGGCCCCCCAAGCACCCGCTACCGGCTGAGCAAATTCGTACGCCGTCACCGTTTCGGTGTTGCTGTGACAGCCACAGGATTCGCCTTGCTGCTGGCGTTCGCGGTCACCATGGCGATTCAGGCCCACCGCATCGCTCTGGAGCGGGACCGCGCAAATCGCGAGGCGGAAACGTCCCTGCGTGTTTCGCAATTCATGACCGATATGTTCAAAGTTTCGGATCCTGGCCAGGCTCGCGGAAACAGCATTACCGCCCGCGAGATCCTCGATAAAGCCTCGCGCGAAATCGAAGCAGGTCTCGCCGGGAACCCCGAAGTCCAGACTCAAATGATGTACGTTATGGGCGGCGTCTATGAGAACCTTGGCCTGTACTCGGAATCCAAGGGGCTTCTCTCTCGCGCCGTCGACATCCGCCGCCGCGTGCTGGGGCCAGACGATCCCGAAACGCTACGATCCGCCGTGCGGTTGTCATCGGCTCTCCGCCATCAGGGCCAATATACGGAAGCGGAGAACTTACAACGTGACACGTTGCGAAGGCTCCAGCGTGTTCTCGGCCCCGAGAACCCCGACACCCTGCTTTGCATGAGCAGCCTCTCCATCGTTCTTTATAATGAGGGCCGCACCAAGGAAGCTGAGCAGTTAGGGAGACAAACGTTGGATGTTGAACTCCGTGTTCAAGGGCCGGAAAATCCAGCAACTCTCTGGACCATGATCACTTTGGCCAGCGCTTATTTCGATCAGGGTCGTTTACAGGACGCGGAAAAGCTGTATCACGAAGTGGTCGATATTCGGCGTCGCGTTCTCGGGCCAGACCACCCGGACACCCTCTCCGCAATGGACGGCTACGCAACCACTCTCGCAGCGGAAAATAAGCGCGAGGAGTCCGAAAAATTGCTCCGCCAGGTGCTTGC
>CBAAAA010000355.1:0-5482 GCA_964658695.1 uncultured Solirubrobacteraceae bacterium
CGGATCGTGGAAGCGCCTCTCTATCTGGACGATACCGCCGGGACGAATCTGATGGACGTGCACTCCAAGCTTCGCCGGCTGCAGGCCGAGCAGGATTTAGGGCTCGTCATCGTCGACTACCTGCAATTGATGCAGGGCCGCGGCCGCTTTGAGAATCGCGTGCAGGAGATCAGTTCGCTGTCGCGCGGCTTTAAGCTGCTTTCCAAAGAACTCCGCGTTCCTTTTATGGTTCTTTCACAGCTCAGCCGAGCAGTGGAAACTCGGCAGGGCGACCACCGGCCCATGTTGAGCGATCTTCGCGAATCCGGGTCTATCGAGCAGGACGCCGATATGGTCGGCTTCATCTTTCGCGAAGAAGTCTACCGGCCCGATAAGGAGAGCCTCAAAGGGATCGCGGAACTGATTCTCGCTAAACAGAGAAACGGGCCCACTGGCCGCTGCAAGTTGGCATTCCTCAACAAGTTCACCAAGTTCGAAAATCTGGCCACTGACACCGGCGATGACGATGCCCCGTTTGAGTAATGGCGTCGGTGGCTCCTTCCAGACTCACGCTCGCCTCTCTCGTTGAGGACTTCGGGAAACACGGCCGTGATATCGCCATTGTGGCCGCACACGGCCTGCGGCGGCACAGAGTTTCGTACATCGAACTTGACTCGCTCAGCCGCCGGTTTGCCGCCGAGCTCATCTCGCGCGATATTCGAAAAGGTGACCGCGTCCTCATCTGGGGCGAGAATGGACCGGAGTGGGTAGCGGCTTTTTTCGGCTGCATTTTGCGCGGCGTGCTGCCCGTGCCAATCGATCTCGCAAGCACCGATGATTTCGTCCTTGGTATGCAGCGCGAGGTCACACCCAAACTGATCGTCGGGAATGCCTCGAAACTAGCCGCCTTGCATACTCCCTCGATCCCATTTGAGTGCTTCGCGGAGATCACAACAGCCACCGCCGGGCCGATTGAAGGGCTGACCGAATCAGATCCGGTTCAAATCATTTTTACCTCAGGTACTACGGGCGAACCGAAGGGCATTGTTCATACTCACAGGAACGTTCTTGCCAGCCTTCGACCCATCGAAGCGGAGATGCAAAAGTACCTCAAATACGAACGCATCTTTCATCCCATTCGCATCCTGCATACGCTTCCCCTCAGTCACGTCTTCGGTCAATTCATGGGCTTGTGGGTCCCCCCGCTCATGGCGGCGGAAGTGCATTACCAATCGCGGCTGGTGGCGTCAGAGATCGTCGCGCAAATCAAACGCGAACGCATCTCCGTGCTGGCCTGCGTACCGCGATTGCTGGACCTGTTGCAGCAGCATCTTATGGACCTGATACCCGGTCTCTCTTCCCGCATCACCGCCGCTGCAGCCAGTACCGCACTCCAGCGCTGGTGGCGCTTTCGCGATGTTCACAGCAGATTCGGCTTCAAATTCTGGGCCTTCATCTGCGGCGGGGCATCTCTCACACCGGCTTCGGAGCAATTCTGGCAGGCTCTCGGCTTTGTCGTCGTGCAGGGTTACGGCATGACCGAGACCACGGCGCTGGTAAGCCTCAATCATCCCTTCAAAGCCGCTCGCGGAACCATCGGGCAGGTGCTTCCCGGACGCGAAGTCCGGCTCAGCGACGATGGCGAAGTACTGGTTCGTGGCGATACAATTTCAAACACCACCTGGCAGGCAGGCGGCTTTCAACAGTCGAGTTCAGACTGGCTTGCCACGGGAGATCTGGCGGAGTTCGATGCCAGTGGCAACCTTCAGTTCAAGGGCCGCAAGAAGGACACCATCGTCACGGCAGCGGGTCTCAACATCTACCCGGATGATCTCGAAGCCGCCCTGGCGCGCCAGAACGGCATTCGCGCGGCAGCGGTCGTAGAAACCCAAACCCAATATGGACCGGGGCCCTTTGCGGCCCTGCTCGTCCAGCCGGGCACGGATCCCGCGGCCGCGGTCAACGCCGCAAATCGGGAACTGGCCGAGTTCCAGCAGATAAGGCACTGGATCGTCTGGCCGGATGCAGATCTCCCGCGTACTTCGACCGGCAAGCCTCTCAAGCGCGAAGTCGCTCGCAGGATCGCCAGCGGAGAGCTTCAATCCGCAGCCGTTTCCCCGGGCGAGCACCTCGACAGCCTGGCTCGCGTGGAGTTGCAGGCGCGCCTTGAACAGCAATACGGCGTCACACTTGACGACTCTACGCTGCAAAATATTGATCCCACCACAGACGTGAACGAACTGATCGCGGCCGCGCGGGACGCCCCGGCGCAAGAGCAACAAATCTATCCCAAATGGCCCTGGACCCCTCCTATGCAGGCGTTCCGGGCCCTTTTTCTCGATCTCGTGGCTATGCCGCTTGTTCGTTTCCTGGCCCAGCCCGCAGTGGCCCGCAGCAATCAAGAACTACCGGACCAACCGGTGCTTATCGTGGCGAACCATGTGACCTCCTACGACGCACCGCTCATCCTCTATTCGCTTCCTCGTCACTTACGCAATCGAGTTGCGATGGCGATGTCGGGAGAATGGATCCTGAACTGGCGTCATCGTCGCAATCAGGGGAACTGGTTTCTCAATCTTGTCGCCCCCATCACGTACCTGCTTGTGACGGGCCTTTTCAACGTCTTCCCACTGCCCCAGTTGAGGGGTTTCCGGCAGAGTTTTCGCCACGCCGGTGAAGCCATCGATGCCGGCTACAGCGTGCTGGTCTTCCCGGAAGGCCGCCGCTCTGACGATGGCACACCGCAACCCTTTAAGAACGGCGCCGGTCTTCTCTGGAAGGAACTTGGCACGCCGGCGCTCACGGTCCGGTTGGAGGGTCTCGGCGTCGTCAAGACCTCGCGGCAACGCTGGTTCCGAAGCGGCACGTACAAAGTAAAAGTGATTGATTTCCTTCCATCGCAGCCCGAAAAAACTCCAGAAGAACTAACCCGCATTTTGCAGAGCAGTGTGTTTAGCGGGGACTTTTCTCGCGGCTGAAAAAGCCCAGGAAATCGCGCACCATGGCCCGAAACAAAGGCGCGCCGAAAATGCCAATGGCTAAAACACCGCCGAATAAGGCCAGCGCTTCATAACTCTCCCGGCCCTGGCGTTGCCAGTACACGTCCTTCAGGTTCAGCCACAACGCAAATTCGTCCAGGGTCAGAGCCGCCGCCACCCCGTACACCATGGAGCACAGCCGCCCCACCCAGGCTGATGAGTCGGGCAGCCCGGTTCCAACCTGCACCAGCCAGAGATACCCGACAAACAGCAGCAACAAGATTCCCCACACCATGTGATGAATGTGCCGGCCGCCCATGCTTACGTCATGAAACGGCCCGATGTCGTAATGAATCGCCACCGTGATCCCACGCACCACGAGCGCCGAAACGAAAAACCCGAGCGATGCCAGAAACAATCTTTCCCGACGCGTCTCACCCAGATGCTTCTCATAAATCCGCCGCAGTTTCCCTTTTGAAAACGCCAGCGCAAGCACTCCCAGAATGAGCGCGATGAGAATCGGGCCGATCCAGAAGCTCTTGTGGGTCCAAAACATCGTCAGTGCGTGGGCAGCGCCGTCTTATACATCTCACCCATGCTGCGATGGAGCGTCTCGAGACAGCTTTCCTTCAGATACAACATATGGCCAGCGCCACAGTACGACATCGAAACATTCTTCTGAAGGTTGGCGGGCAGACCCAGGTGGTCAAACGTGTATTCGGTCGCAAAGAAAGGTGTGGCCAGATCATAGTAACCGTTCATCTGCAGCACGTGCATGAACTGGTTTTGGGTCATGGCAAAGCGAAGACGATCCGCTACGTTTACATACGCATTCGTGAATTCAGAGAAATTCCAGGGCCAGACTTTCGGCGTCAGAATGTTGTATTCGACATCGCTTTGCCAGTTCAGGTCCTTGCGGACATACTCGTTGAAAGCAGCCGTATATGCACCCTGCACAGCAGCGTAGCTGGGATCGTATTCAGCCTCTTCCCCTGCCGCGTCGAGATCCACCCCCTCCAACCGGCTGTCGTAGCGCCCAATCGTTTTCTTCTCATCGCGCAATAACTCTTTGAAGAAGCGCTGGTCTGAAATCCGCAAATTGGCCTCATCCACGTATTTGGTGGAAAGCCCAGTGAAGCGCGCTACTTCTCCAATCAGTTTTGTCCGCTCTGCTTCAGGCAGCCTGTCGCCCAACATCAGGCCTTGCGAATACTCGGTATCGGCGAACTTACGGGATGCCGCTACAGCCTGCTCCAAATCGCCGCTTTGCAAGTCTCCGGACAGCTTTTTGTGATACCACGCGGTCGCTGTAAAGCTCGGCAAAAACAAAATGTAGGGAAGATCGTTGCCCTTATTATTCTCGAGCGTTCCGAAATTCAGAACCGTTGAGATCAGGGTGATGCCATTCAGATAGATCCCGTGATTCTTGATCAAATACTCGCTGAGTCCAGCAGCTCTCGTTGTCCCATAGCTTTCCCCTGCAAGAAACTTCGGCGAGTCCCAGCGCTCATAGTGCGTAAGGTAACGATGGATGAAGTCCGACACCGAATCAAGATCGCCTTCCAGGCCGTGGAACTGTTTCGGATCTTCCCCGGGAGCGGGGCGGCTGAAGCCGGTAGTCACAGGATCAATAAAGACCAGATCCGTAAAGACCAGCGCAGTCTGCTGATTATCAACCAGGCGATACGGCGGTGGCACCGGCTGTCCCTCCGGCGTGAGCGGCACCCTGCGAGGGCCCAGTGCGCCAAGGTGCAGCCAGACTGAAGAGGATCCGGGACCGCCATTGAACGTGAAAGTGACCGGCCGCTTCGCCGCATCGGCCCCATCGAGTGTGTAAGCAATATAGAAAATACTGGCCTTCGGCTTGCCGTCATCCTTCTTCAAAAGCAGGGTCCCGGCAGTTGCAGTGTAGTGCAACTCCTGCCCTTTCACGTGAATGCTGTGCGGTGTCTTGGAAGTTTTTTCTTCGGCCGGCGGCGCCGGAAATTTTTCGTTCGCGGCCGCTTGTGCAGCACTCGGCTTGCCCTCCTGTTCGTCCCCCGCAGGGTGTTGCGCAACCAACAAAACCGCTCCCAGTAAGAAGCCCAGCCCGACAAAACCTGATCTTTTCATGAACTCCTCAGCATGATGACACAGCCTTCACAAGACCCTTAGTTGTATGTTCAGACGCCTCCGTCGTGGCTTCCAGTCCGTGCTCACGAAGAGTTGCCGAGGTGGCCGGCCCAATGCTGGCAATTTTCAATCGCTTCAACGTTTCGACACCTACCAGGCTGACCAGATTGGTGACCGCCGAAGAACTGGCAAACGTGATCCAGTCGGGCAGGGGCTCGCGAAAGACCTTCGCTGCGCGATCTTTTGTATCAGCAGGGATTTCATTCCGATACGCTTCCACCACATCGACCTGTGCGCCAAGTTTCCGCAATGCGGGTGCAATCACGTCCCGAGTCACCGCGGCACTCGGAATCAGAACCCGCTTGCCGCTCAACTGTTCCTGGCCCAAGGCGTCCACCAGGGCTTCCGCGACA
>CBAAAA010000356.1:0-2606 GCA_964658695.1 uncultured Solirubrobacteraceae bacterium
CTCTGCGCCGCTCGCGCAGGAAGCCCGGCTTCCCGCAAAGTTCATCGGGCAAGCCATCATGATTTCTTTAGGATGCATCGGACTCTTCTATATTTTCACTTCATACGCCAGCGCCATCGGCTGGGGCACGGCCGACATGGCCGCGTTCGCGTCCAATGCGAATCCGTACTACGTTCTCGGCCATTCGCTCTGGGGCGCAGGCTGGTGGTTGGTTGTCCTTGCCATCATCAACAGCGCGGTCGCGGTCGGTCTCGCCTGCACCAATGCCGCGTCTCGGGTCATGTACACCATGGGCCGGGCAGGAACCCTCCCGTTGCGGTTCGGGCGCATCCATTCCATTCACCGGACACCGGGTTTCGCCATCGCATTTGTGCAAATCATCGGGATGGCCGCGATCCTGCTCGTCGGCTTGTTGTTGCAGCCCGACACCATCTTTGGCTTCCTCGAAACCATTGCCACTCTCGCGGTTATTGTTCTTTACGTCATGGCCAATTTAGCCTTGACCGAATATATGCGCCGCGAGCAGCGCGCCAGTTTCAGGCTGTGGCGACACGCCTTATTTCCTTGGATCGCGACTCTCGCTCTGCTGCCGGTATTGTTTGTCACTGTTTACCCGGTACCGCCCTGGCCCTACAGCATAGCGCCTTACCTATTTGTTATATCGATGCTTCTCGGTTTTGCTTACATGGAGTGGCGGGAGTGGCTCAACCCCGGAGCCCTTCGTCGGAGCGCCAGCATGCTAATTCAAGCAACGAATGCCAAATCATGGGACGAAGCTGGCTAGCGAGGGATCGGCAATCAGCCCTCTTCCGGCTCACCGTCCAATTTGGGAAGCACGTCCGCGTTATCGGCGACCCATACGTAGAGGGTCGGCAGGAGGAATATTCCTAAGAACAATGCGGCAACCAGTCCTCCGACGATGACTATTGCGAATGGACGCTGAGAGTCAGAACCAATGCCGCGCGAAAGTGCGGCAGGAAGAAGACCGACACTGGCGACCAACATGGTCATCATGATGGGACGAAGTCTCCGGACTGAACCATCAAGGGCCGCATCGATGATCGTTTCCCCACGGGCTCGTAGCTGGTTGATGTACTCGAGCATGATGACTCCGGTTTGGACGGAGACGCCAAACAGGGCCAAAAATCCGACCCCGGACGACACGCTAAGATGTGTCCCGGTCAGCAGCAGAGCCATCAGGCCCCCAATCGGGGCCATCGCCACGTTGGCGATAATCAGCAGCACCCATTTCACGGAGTTGAACATCGTGTAGAGGATCATGCAGATGACCAGCAAGGTGATCGGCACCACGATCGCCAGACGCTTCTGTGAACGTTTGGCGCTTTCATATTCACCTGCCCAGTCAATCTTGTAGCCCACCGGCAGCTTCACCTGCTTCGAAACCTTCGACATGGCTTCTTCTACGCCGCTCCCGAGGTCCCGGCCGACGATACTGTATTTCAGCGCGACGTAGCGGGAATTTTCTTCGCGGTAGATCTCCGAAGCTCCGTCGAGCACTCCAACATCGCAGACCTGTGACAGAGCGACCCGCTCACCAGACGGAGCAACGAGGCGTACGTTCGCAACATCCTCCAGAGTGTTGCGAAACGGGGCGTCATAACGCAGGACCAGGTCGTAGCGCTGCTCACCTTGCAGTACTTGTCCCACCGCCTTCCCGCCGACGTCAGTCTCGATCGCGTCTTGAATATCGGATACGTTAAGGCCGTAGCGGGCCGCCTTCCGCCGATCGACCGTGAATTGCAGATTGGGTTGGCCAATGACGCGGAACAAGCCAAGATCGGAGATACCGCGAATCGATCGCATGACATTCACGATCTCCTGGCCCTTACTCTCAAGAGTTTTTAAATCATCGCCGTAAATCTTGATTGCAAGCTGTCCTTTCACTCCGCTGACCGCCTCTTCCATGTTGTCGGCAATCGGCTGCGAGAAGTTCCAGAGCGCGCCCGGGATCTTGTTTAGCTCTCGGCCCATGGCGGCGATCAGCTCCTCTTTGTTCTGCCGGAACACCGGGCGCCATTTCTCTTTCGGCAAGAGATCAATAAAGTATTCTGTGTTGAAAAAACCGGTAGTATCAGTGCCGTCATCCGGCCGGCCGACCTGGGATATCACTTGGCTGACTTCGGGAAAAGAAGCGGCGACAACCCTCGCGCGGTCCATAACCCCGATGCCTGAACCCGGACCGGTGCTGGGTGCAAGCGTCGCACGCGCCCAGATTGAGCCTTCATCTAAGTGCGGCAGAAACTCGGAACCGATAATTCCGCTCATCATCAGCCAGACAGATGCGCCGAACACACTGATCGCAACCGTCACCGTAATCCAGCGGAACCGGATAGCGCGGCGCAACAGCCAAAGGTATGCGTTTGAAAGCAGTGTCATCATCGGATTGCGCCACTCCCGGACATGTTTGCCAAATAGTAAGCTGCAAAGAACCGGAGCGACTAACATCGAGAAAAGCAGAGCGCCAAGCAGGGCAAAGGAAACCGTCCATGCCATTGGCTTAAAAAGTCGTCCTTCCACCCGCTGCAGAGTGAAGATGGGTAGATAGGCCGTGATGATAATTCCGATGGAGTAGAACACCGGGCGTT
>CBAAAA010000356.1:2616-5459 GCA_964658695.1 uncultured Solirubrobacteraceae bacterium
TGCACTTCGTGCGCGGCATCGCGAATGGAATTGATTGCCGGATTGCCATCGCCCTCCCTACGATGGGCCAGGTACCGGATGATGTTCTCCACCATGACAACTGCGCCTTCCACCACCATGCCGAAGTCAAGCGCGCCAAGCGAAAGCAGGTTAGCAGGGATCTTATTCAGATCGAGACAGATCGACGCGAACAGCAACGAAAACGGAATCGTCAGCGCTACGATGAACGCTCCCCTGATATTGCCAAGAAAAAGAAACAGAATCACCGCTACCAGAATGATTCCTTCGGTGAGATTGTGCAGCACTGTGTGAGTGGTGTAACTGAGCAGATCGCTCCGATCCAGATGCGGAACGATCTTTACCCCGGGAGGGAGGAGATGATCGTTCAGCTGCTGAACTTTTTCGTGGATGGCGGCCAGAGTGGATTCCGAGTCGGCGCCTTTGCGCAACAGCACAATGCCTTCGACCACATCGGGAAAATCGATGACTCTGCCATCCGCCCGGTGGATCGCCTTGGCGATCTTGCCAAGCCGGATGCGCGCGCCCTGCGAGACAGTAGCGATGTCTTTCACTCTCAGCGCCGTGCCAGCCTGTGTCTTAATCAATGTCTGTTCGATGTCGCCGACGTTGTCAATCAGTCCGATCGTGCGTACGTTGATCTGCTGCATTCCCGCTTCAAGGAAGCTACCGCCGGCGTTGACATTGTTATTCGCCAGCTGCTGCTCAACTTGACCGACATTTAACCCATACGACACCAGCTTGTTGGGATCAAGGCGCACCTGGTACTCGCGCGTGCTCCCTCCAAAACTACTGACATCTACCACGTTGGGAACGGACTTGAATTGCTTTTCCAGTGTCCAGTCCTCCAGCGACTTAAGCGCCATCACATCGTAGCTGGGATTCGTGCTGTGGAGTGTATACCAATAGATCTGACCAACCGGACTGTAGTCCGATCCGATTTGAGGCTGCAATCCGGACGGCAGAGTGACTTGAGAGAGCCGTTCCAGAACCTTCTGACGGTTCCAGTCATTGACCGACTCATCATCGAAAATAAGGCTCAGGCTGGAGAGTCCGAAAATGGAGACGGATCGAAGGTGATCCAAATGCGGAATACCGTTTACCGCTATCTCCAATGGAATCGTAACCTGCTGCTCGACTTCCTCAGCTGCCCGCCCGGGCCACTGAGTGATCACCTGAACGTAATTGTTTGCTACATCCGGGTAGGCCTCAACGGGCAGGTTGTGAAAGGAAATCGCTCCCCAGAGAAGAAGGAGAGCTGCAACCAGCACAATCAAGAATCGATTGTTCAGTGCAAAGTCAACAAGAAGCCGAATCATGAAGGCGAACTACTACGCTATCATCGGGCGGCCGATCAGCTCGACCAAATCGGCAACCACCTCTACTGCCGCCCGGGCAATGTCCAATGCGCGTCGAGCGAATCAAAACCAGAAGCACAAAAATGAATGCAGTTGCCACCTTCAACCAACTGCGACGGAACTCGGCGGAGTTCCAAATAACCGAGGGTGGTCGTGACTGAGGTTTCGTCCATTTCATCTTAGGGGTGGATCGCAACTAGGGGCAGGGAAGAAGAGGGTAGCCTGGAGGCGCTTTCACTTGAATGCGACTGATGTCCCGAAATCCGTCGGTCGAACTGCTTTTGAGACCTACTGAAAGTTTCGATGCAGTTGTGAATTGCGCCAAATATTCCCATATTGTTTGAAGGCCGGTTTGCCCGAAGCAACCGAGATATCAAGTCGCGCTTTCGAAAGATCGTTGTTTACGAAAAGACGCTGTTCTCCAACCTTCGAAAGCGAGAGGAAGGTGCTAGTTCCTTCTTCCGCACGGCTATCGCGGATCGAAACACCATCTCCGCGTTGAAGGGCGATTGCCGGTGCGCTGCCTGCCGCAGGCGCCTGACGCCCATCGAAGTCGGCGATATCCAAGTCTTTGAAGTCTTCACACTCGATTGCACTTGAGAAGTAGTCGGGCAGGTTAGCCGCCCAACCCAAATCGAAGCCGCGGATTGTCAAACCCTGGAAGTGGGTCGCATAAAGAGCCGGGATGTCGTGCTTGAATATCGCGTCACTCAGCTTTTTGGCCGTCCAGCGTAGATCAAAGTTCCCGCCCACCGATTGGGCAATCCGATCTTCCGGCGCCCTAATTCGCAAGTTGATCCGATCCATCAACACGTCACGTATTACGCTGCGCTCGGTTCCGCAGATAACCATTCCGCCTTCCGCCTCTCCGGTGATGTTCGAGAAACGAACGTCGGCAATCTCACTTGGTGCATTTTCGCTGCGGGCGGCTATGTAGATAGGGTCCGGCTTTGCCCCACCAGTGCCCCGTGATCAGCCGTGTTTCGAGCGTCACGTTGGAAAACAGAACGTGACGTGTCGATTCGCCGTCGCGGCCGAACACAGCGAGCCCCCGGTTTGCGTGGACAGACAAGTTTTCAAAGGTGCTCCAACGCGTGTCTTCTAATCTGATGGCCGCCGAATAGGACTCGAGCGAGCAATTGGTGACCTGTACGTTGTCGCTGCTTACAATTGCGAAGTCGTCGTCTCCAGCGTGGATATCGCAATCGGAGAAGTGCGCGTTATCGCAACGCATACAATCGATGCCGTCATTATTGGGAAGCAGGAGATTGTTGAAGATATGAATGCCAGTGACCACAAGGTCTTTAGACCCTTCGAAGTGAAGCGTCCAATTCGGCGCGTTGGTCAAAGTTACGTCGCGTAACAGGACATTTCCGCAATCGAGAAAGATGATCATCGTACCCGGGCGGCCGGTGCTGTTCATTTGCACCGGGCCGGTCTTGAGCCCATATTTCGGGTCGTTGAACT
>CBAAAA010000357.1:0-5452 GCA_964658695.1 uncultured Solirubrobacteraceae bacterium
CGACACACTATACTCGCCCGGCTGCAACATGTCGCCATTCATCGCGATACACATGGAACAGCCGGCCTCGCGCCACTCCGCGCCTGCTTCCAGGAAGATCACGTCAAGGCCCTCCGCCTGCGCCTGCTTTTTTACTTCCTGGGATCCAGGCACCACCATTACGCGAACATTGGGGCTTACCTTGCGGCCCTTCATCAACCCGGCCGCCGCTCGCAAATCAGAGATGCGTGAGTTGGTGCAGCTACCGATAAATACTACATTCACCGGATGCCCGAGGACCGGTTTTCCCGCCGGCAGGTCCATGTATCGCAGCGCTTTGCCGAGTGAGTCGCGCTCCAACAGGTCGCTGATGTCGGCAGGATCCGGAACCGGTGCGGTGATGGAGATTCCCATCCCCGGATTTGTTCCGAAGGTGATCATCGGTTCGAGAGCACTGGCGTCGATGTAAATCGTTTTGTCAAATGTCGCGCCCTGGTCGCTGGGCAGCTGACGCCACAGCCGCAGAGCCCGATCCCAATCCGCTCCTTGAGGCGCCGCCGGCCGGCCAGCCAGGTATTCGTACGTGGTCTCATCCGGCGCCACCAGACCAGCTCGCGCGCCACCCTCAATGGACATGTTGCAGATTGTCATCCGCTCCTCCATCGACAGAGAACGAATCGCTGATCCGGAAAATTCGAAGACGCAGCCAGTGCCGCCGCCGATCCCGATGCGCGAGATCAGATTGAGCACAATGTCTTTCGCGCCCACGCCATTTCTTAACGTGCCTTCTACGCGAACTTCAAACGTTTGCGATCGCGATTGCAGCAGACACTGTGAGGCGAGAACATGCTCCACCTGACTGGTGCCGATCCCGAACGCCAGGGCGCCGAATGCACCATGAGTGGCGGTGTGACTGTCGCCGCAGACAACGGTCATGCCGGGCTGAGTCAGGCCTTGCTCCGGCCCGATGACATGAACGATCCCCTGCTTGCTGCTATGCGGCCCGTAGAAGGGAATCCCGAACTCGCGGCAGTTCTTCTCAAATTGATTGATCTGATTTTCCGCGATCTTGTCAAGAATCGGAAGAGAACGGTCGTAGGTCGGAATGCTATGGTCGGTCGTGCCGATAGTCAGGTCAGGCCGTCGCACTTTCAGCCCTCGCTCGCGCAACCCTGAGAAGGCCTGCGGGGAAGTTACCTCGTGAACCAGATGCAGGTCGATGTACAGCAGCGCAGGCGCTCCCGGACGTTCGGCAACGATGTGGCTATCCCACACCTTCTCAATTATCGTGCGCGGCTTCGGGGCAGCGCCGTTCTCTTGTCCCATAATCTTCCTTGCCTAAACCTGAGCTGCAACTTCTCGGTCGGCCTTCAGGGCCGCACAGATCGAATCGCCGACTTCGGCGGTGGTGGCGGGCTTACCGGACGGCTTCAGGTCAGCCGTGACGCGCCCGCTATTTAAAACCTCTTCCATGGCGCGATTGACAGCCTGGGCCTCTTCGACCAAGCCGAAACTGTATTCGAGCAATGCTGCCACAGAACCGATGGCTCCCAGCGGGTTGGCTTTATTCTGTCCCGCTATGTCCGGCGCCGAGCCGTGCACGGGCTCGTATAAGCCCACCCAGGCGCCCGACGGCCGCTGATCGCCGATTGAAGCAGACGGCAGCATTCCGATGGAGCCCGCCAGTACTGCTCCTTCATCGCTCAGGATATCCCCGAACAGGTTCTCGGTCAGCACGACGTCAAAGCGCTTCGGGTTAAGCACCAGCTGCATAGCGCAGTTATCGACCAGCAGATGATCCAGTTCGACATCCGGGAACTCCTGCGCGATGCCTGTCACGACGCGACGCCAAAGCTGGGAGTTTTCGAGCACGTTCGATTTATCGACGCTGGTGACCTTTTTTCGCCGCTTGCGTGCGAGTTGGAACGCCATGCGGGACACCCGTTCAATCTCTGGCCGCGTGTAGACCATGCTGTTGACGGCCTTCTCGTTGGCTCCTTCACCAGAGATCCCGCGCGGTGTGCCGTAGTAAAGACCGCCGGTGAGTTCGCGCACGATGATCATGTCCGTGCCGTCCACCAGCTCGTTCTTCAGCGGCGAAGAATCGAGCAGCGCCTTATAGGAGCGCACCGGCCGGAGGTTCGCATAAACGCCCAATGTCTTTCGAATGCCGAGAAGGCCGCGCTCCGGCCGCTTCTCTGGAGGAGCATTATCGAATTCGGGCAGACCCACCGCGCCCATAAGAGTGGCGTCGGCCTTCAAGGCCAACTCTCGTGTTTCGTCCGGAAACGGATTGCCGGTTTTATGGATGGCAATGCCGCCGAGCAGCCCCTCGCTATAGAAGACCTCGTGTCCATAGGATGCGGTGACGTAGTTTAGAACTTTGACCGCCTCGCGTGTGACCTCTACCCCGATGCCGTCGCCAGGGAGTAACAGAATGTTCAGTTTCATTACGAATGTTTTCTCTAAACCGTGCTGGCCCTAACGCTTTCGCTCACCCTGCGGACCAGCTTCGAAATCTCGCTGTCGCGGAGACCCTTTTTGTTATCCGCCGCGGTAGTGAACTGCTTGTACACCTCGTCCAGTTCTTCCTGCGTGAGCTGGAATCCGAGATCTTCGGTGCGCTTCTTCAAGGCGTGCCGTCCACTGTGTTTGCCGAGCACCAACTTGCCTTCGGGCACCCCGACCGACAGCGGACTGATGATCTCATAGGTGCTCTTCTCCTTGAGATATCCATCCTGGTGGATGCCGGCCTCATGCGCGAAGGCATTCTCGCCGACAATGGCTTTGTTTGGCTGCGGACCGAAGGTGATGAACTGCGTCAGTAACTGGCTGGTCGCATACAGCTTTTCCGAGTGCACACCGATTTCGAAAGGCAGGCGGTCCTGACGGGTCCGGACAGCCATTACGACCTCTTCCAAAGCGGCATTTCCGGCGCGCTCCCCGATGCCATTGATCGTGCACTCCACCTGGCGGGCGCCGGCGCTGATCGCGGCCAGTGAATTCGCTACCGCCAAGCCGAGATCGTCATGGCAATGAACGCTGAGGATCGCACGGTCGCCCAACACCGTAACCATGCGCGAGATCAGCTGCCCATACTCTTCCGGAACCGAATAGCCAACCGTATCGGGAAGGTTTACCGTTTGAGCGCCGGCATCCACAACCGCTTTACAGATTTGCTCCAGATAAGCCGGATCGGTACGAGTCGCGTCTTCGGCTGAAAACTCGACGTCATCGGTGAAGTTACGGGCCAAAGTAACTGCGTTGACGGCTTCTTCGAGCACTTGCTCCCGTGTGCGTTTGAGCTTGAACTTGAGGTGAATGTCGCTGGTGGCAATGAAGGTATGTATCCGGGGATGTTTCGCATGCTGCAGCGCACGGGCTGCCCGCTCGATGTCCGTGGTGACGCAGCGGGCAAGGGCCGCTACTCTCGTCCACGGAAATTCGCGGCTGATCGCGTCCACAGCCTCGTAATCACCGTCGGAAGCGATTGGGAAGCCAGCCTCCAGAATGTCTACGCCCAGATCCACGAGTTGGGCAGCCATCCTCAGTTTCTCGGGTTTGGTCATGCTACAGCCCGGGGACTGCTCGCCATCGCGCAGGGTCGTATCAAATATGTAAACTCGGCTCAACATGGGCTCCTTCTACCGCCTGGATGGATGCGACTTCACTCATACTACGTTTACCAGATCGATTATGCAAATTTATAGTTTTGTCACTTAGTATTAGATATAATGATGCCATAAACGCCTGGGTGGGTGGGCGTTATGGAACTGTATCCTTTAAAGGTTTTCCTGACGGTTGCGACGGAGCGTAGCTTCTCGCGGGCCGGAGAAAAGCTGTTGCGTACTCAGCCGGCTATTTCGATCGCGATCCAGCGCCTGGAGAGCGATCTCAAGGAAAAGTTGATTGACCGGTCGGGGCGCGAGCTGCTGTTGACAGACGCCGGCCGTGTGGTTCTTGAGTATGCACGCCGATTCCAAAATCTTGAATCGGATATGGAGAATGCGCTCCGGGAGCTGCGGGACAACTATGCCGGACGGCTCGCGATTGGCGCCAACGAGTCTACGTCTCTTTATTTGATTCAGCACATCGAGCACTACCGCCGCGCTTTTCCGAAGGTGAAAATCCAAATGCGGCGCGCTGAGTCGAGCAAGATTCCTTCGCAGCTTCTGGATGGCGAACTTGAACTAGGGGTCATCAGCTACGACCCGAACGACGATCATCTGCATTCGCAGGTAATTTACATTGACCGGCTGTCGTTCATCGTTTCGCCGCAACATCGCTTTGCGAATCGGGAAGAAGTTTCCATAACCGATCTGGATATGGAGACGTTCATCGCGCATAACGTTCTGTCGCCGAACCGCGAGGCCGTGCTGCGAGAGTTTCAGCGGCATAAAGTGCCGCTGAACATGGACGTCGAGATGCCCACGATCGAGACCATCCGGCGTCTTGTGCAGCATAACGAAGGCGTCGCATTTGTACCGCGGATGTGCGTGGATCAGGAGATCAGGCAAGGGCTGCTGCGCGAAATCCGGGTGAAAGAACTCGCTCTGGAACGGAAGATCCGCTTGGTGTATCCGGCACGAAGAGCCTTAAGCCACGCAGCGCGCGCGTTCCTTGATCTGGTGAAGCGGGCCAGTCCGGAGCCGGAGACGGTTCAGGAAATGGCATGAACTCTTCAGGGTCACCGCACCCTGCGCCGGTAAGCATTGGGATTGTGGGAGGAGGGATTATCGGCCTTTCCACGGCATGGCGGCTGGCGCAGCGCGGGTTCCCGGTGACGGTTTACGACCAGTCCACTCTGGGTGGTGAAGCCAGCTGGGCGGGCGCCGGGATGCTCGCTCCAGGGGGAGAAGTAGACGGAGAATCGGCGCTCGCGCCGGCCGCAATCGCCTCTCGCCGGATGTATTCGGAGTTCGTCTCAGAGCTGCAGAAAGCCACCGGGACCGACATCGATTACCAGGAATGCGGGGCCTTGGAGCTTGCTTACTCCACGTCAGAACTGGACGAATTGGAGCGAAGGGCGGGGATACAGAAGGACCTCGGGATCCCGTCCAAACACGTCTCGGCCGCTAGTGTGCATGCCTTCTGGCCTCGCGTTCAGATTGATGGACTCGCTGGCGCACGTTTCTATCCTGAAGACGCGATTGTGAATCCTCGCGACCTGGTGAGCGCTCTGATCAAGGCGAGCCGGAACCTGGGTGTCAAGCTTCTTGAGAACTGCGCCGCCACTGGGCTGACCGTTGCTGAAAACGGCGTCGCGGTGGCGAGCCGGAATGGAGTTTCGAGCCACGCCGTCGTTATTCTTGCGGCCGGAGCATGGAGCAGCGAAATCCGAATCGAGGGTGTCCCCCCGGTTCCCAGGTCCGAGCCGGTGAAAGGTCATAGTCTCGGGTACCTGCAGCCTGAGCAAACCTGCACTACGATCGTTCGTTGGGCCAACACCTACCTTCTGCAGCGGTCGAACGGC
>CBAAAA010000358.1:0-5390 GCA_964658695.1 uncultured Solirubrobacteraceae bacterium
ATGGAAGCGAAATCATCGTTGCCCACCACGGTTCGGATGATGAACTTGCGATAGTCGGCCTTCTTCATCTTGCCGTCTTCCCAAACCACCATGCTGGCGACCTTGTCGGTGCCCTGGATGTGCGATATGTCGAAGCATTCAATACGCCGCGGCGCGTCAGGGAGATTCAGGGCGTCCTGCAGCGCATCGCCGATCGCCTTCGAAGACGGCTTCATCACGCGGAAGCGGGCGTCGAAGCTATGTTTTGCGTTCATCTCCACCAGGCCCAGCAATGCTTTCTTGCTGCCGCGCTGGGGCGTAGAAATCTCCACCCGTTTATGCCGGAGATCGGACAGATAATCTTCCAGATCGTCACGATCTTCGAAGTCCACCGGCACATGGATGCAGCCTGGAATGTAATGCCCGCCCACATACACCTGCTTCAGCAACGCTTCGAAGAATTCGGGCGGATTGAGGTCCATCTGATCCTCCCAGAAGAACTCACGCCGGTCCACGATCTTGCCATTGCGAAGGTGAAAAAGATTGACGGCCACCATGGGCGCTTCCGCGTAATACGCAAAGATATCGGTGTCATCGCCCTCAGCCGCCGCCATCTTCTGCTTCTGCTCCATCTCGCGGACCGTCATCATCAGGTTCCGCAGGCTCGCCGCCTCCTCGAAACGCATGTCCTCCGCTGCAGCCCGCATTCGCTTGTCAAGCGTGTCCGCCAAATCCCGATGTCTCCCCTCAAGAAACATGCGTACGTCTTTGACCGCTTCGGTGTACCTCTGATCAGTAGTCAGACCCTCTACACACGGGCCCAAACAGCGATGAATGTGGTATTGCAGGCAGGGGTGAGTGTGCCGCCGTGAGAAATCGATGCGGCAGGATGGCACCAGAAAATGCCGGTTGATGAAGTGAACCAGGCGATGGGCGAGATTTCCGGGAAAGTACGGGCCGAAATAGCTCGATCCGTCTTTCCACAAGCGCCGCGTCACGTAAACACGCGGAAATTTCTCGTTCGTCAGCTTGATATAGGGATAGGTCTTGTCATCCCGCAGCAGAATGTTGAAGCGCGGCTTGTACTGCTTGATGAGGTTGTTTTCAAGCGCAAGGGCTTCCTTGTTGTTATCGACTTCGATAAACGCGATGTCCCGCGCTTCTGCGATCAGGCTTCCGGTTTTTGCTTCAGCCAGGCGGTCTTCGTTGAAGTAGCTTCGAACGCGGCTGCGAAGGTTTTTCGCCTTGCCGACATAGAGAACAGTTCCAGATCCGTCTTTGTAGAGATAAACGCCCGGCTGAGTGGGAAGCTGCGCAACTTTTTCCCGTAGTTCCATTGGCAGCTATAACTTGGCGGCTATACTCTTATTGTGACACGCAAATCGCTTTTTGCTTGTCTGCCGGGTAGCCTCTTTTGCGCTTTCCTCTTGCTTGCTGGGACAGCACCGGCCCAGACAGCGCAGGCGCCTGCTGCAAACGCTGGAACGCCGCAGAAAGACCAGCAGCAGCCCCCTGAAGAAAATCTTCCTCCAGAGGAAGATGAAGCTGTCAAACCGAAGATTTACCCTCTGGACCCACTGGAGGCCGAGCGTAATATCCGCGTCGGAAACTTCTACATGCATCGGGGCAGGGGAAACGACTATCGGGCGGCTGCCGGTCGCTTCGAAGACGCCACAAAATACAACCCGAATAACCCGGAGGCGTTCTTCAAACTCGGCGAGGCCGAGGAAAAGCTGAAGCACAAGGAACGGGCGCGATCGGCCTTCATGAAGGTCACGCAGATCGCGCCGGATTCAAAGCTCGGCAAAGAGGCCAAAAAGAAGCTCGGCGCGAGTTGAGCCTTAGAAAGGAAGAATCTCTTCCCGGTCCGTATCGAAGTCGATGCGACGGCGCTGCTCATAAGCCAAATTTCCGAGGTGCGAGGCTTGGGCCGAACGATGGCCGATCAGTACGTCGCCGTTCGGACGTTCTCTCGTCTTGAGGCACGCCAGGAAGTTGTCCACGTGATCCTGGGTTAAGGAGTCGCTGATGTCGGGCAACACTTCCGCTTTCACCACTTCGGCTGGAGTCTTCGACCCGACCGGATACCATTCGTAGCGCGATCGATCAATCCACAGCCTGCCCTCAGTTCCGGCCATTTCGATAGCCTCGCCTTTGATGCCGGGCACCAGCGTCGCTTCGAAGGTCGCCGTAAAGGGATTGGGAGCGGCGTACTGCAATTGGACGTTGATGGTGTCGGGAGCGGTCCGGCCGTCCTGATAATGATAGACGCCGCCCGCCGCCACAGCCGAAACCGGAATGTCCTTCTTCATGAACATGTGGACCACATCGATCCAGTGCGTGAATAAGTCGGTCACCTGGCCGCCTCCGAAATCGAGGTAAGCCCGCCAGTTATAGTATTGCTGCGGATCGTAATCGCGCCACTTCAGCGGCCCAAGGAAATGCGCCCAGTCGAGATCAGCCGGGAGCGTCTGAAACTGAGCCGGTGCTTTCCTGAGATGCCACGAGTTGCCGTACCACCACGTGCGCGCCAGCGTGACCGCCCCGATCTTCCCCGTATCGAAATACTTCTCTTTCGCTTCGATGTAATGCTTGGCAGAGCGCTGCTGCATGCCCACCTGGCAGACCCGTTTGTTCTCCCGCGCAGCCTTGACGATTAGCGGCCCTTCTTCGATCTTTCGCGTCAGCGGCTTTTCTACATACACATCTTTGCCGGCGTTCAAGGCGTCTATCGCGATCGCGGTGTGCCAGTGGTCGGGCGTTGCGATCAGCACCACATCGACGTCGGAACGCTCTAGCACCTTGCGATGATCGCTGAAGCCGGTGGCGTTAGATGCCTTCTGCTTCGCCCGGTCGACGTGCGCGCCATAGATGTCGCACACGGCAGTTACCCGCACCTCGGGGCGATTCATGAACAGCGTCATATCGTGCGTCCCACGATCGCCTGCGCCAATCAGGCCGAGGCTGATGCTGTCGTTCGCTCCCAGCACTCGCGAATAGGAAGCGGCAGTCATGGCGATGGCGCTGGAAGAGGCAATGGTGGTCGCCTTCTTGAGAAAATCCCTTCGGTTATTCGATTCCATCTGGCTCCTAGAAATCAATTTGTCCACTGAATTGCAGTCTACGCATGTTATACCCCGAAGCCAGCCCGGTGATCTGCCCCGCAAACGGATCGGTCACGTTGGCGTTCGGCAGACCGAGATTGGTGTGATTGAAGGCATTCGAAGCATCGGTACGCAACGTAAACCGAAGCTTCTCTGTGACGGTGAACGCCTTTGCCAGTGACAGGTCCTGGTTGATGAAGTGCGGACCATAAAGCGAGTTTACGGGATAGTTCCCGAAAGTGTTCTGAGCAGGCAGCAGAAACGCTGTCCCCAGGCCGCCGGTGAACCACTGATTTCTATTCCCCTGCGCGCCCGCATACGGGCTGGTTGTTCCCAGATTCGGTCTATCGTTCGGCCCGACGTTCGGACGCGAATAGCCAGCCGGGAACGAGCCGACCGTCGGCGTAAATGGCAAGCCGCTGTAGTAAGTCGTGATGCCGCTCAGGTTCCATCCGCCTAAGCCGTAGTCCAGCCATCGATTCCCATGCGCGCCGAACCGCCGTCCGCGCCCGAACGGAATCTCATAGTTCTGAGACAAGACGAACTGCCGGTGCGCGATATAGTCCTCGTTGCCCCAGCCGAGACTTCGATTGTAGAGGAACGTGAACGAGTTTTGGTCGCCGTATCCATCGCCCTGCGCCACCTGATAAGTGAAGCTTCCCTGCATGGTGTAGCCCGCCAGGTGCGTTGCCTTGAATGTGGCCTGGAAAGAGTTGTATTCGTTGTTCGCGCAGTTGCAGTAGTAGTCGATCGACTGGGTCCAGCCGAACGGCTTCAGCCAGCCATAAAACGGACGGCCGTCATTCACATTTGGATCTCCCGGAATGAAGGCCGGTGTGTTGGCATCAAAGGTCGGTCCGCTCGCAAGCAGGCTGTGCCTGCCCTGGTTCCCGACATACGCCGCGGATAGTGCGAACTTCGAACTGATCTGCTGTTCAATCGTTGCGTTCCACGCCATCACCAGCGGCAGAGTCATCTGGGCTGGGCGCACGCGCGGCGTCACTCCATTCGGCAGCGGGAACTGCCCCTGCGCATCTGGCTGTATGGTCGCAGGCTGGCTCGGTCCGGTCGCCAGCGAGAACACTCCCGAGTAGACCTGTGGCGCGTTCAAAGTTTGGATCGCGAGCACCGGCAGGTTTTGAGTCACAGCATGTCCAAACGTGGAACCAAATGTGCCAAGGCTATAAGACCAGCCGCTGCCAGCTCGGATGACCGTCTTCGGAGTCAGCTGATACGCGATCCCGGCTCGCGGAGCAAAGTCGTGCCAGTTCATCGACTGGAGTCCCTGCGGCGGAATCAGCGCTGTCCCCATCACACTCACCAGGCCGGTGTTCAGATCCACCCAGCCGCCATTCCCGGGTGCATTGACCGTTTCAGGAAACACCAGTTCCCACCGCACGCCAAAATTCACCGTCAGCTTTCGATTCACGCGCCAAGAATCCTGTAGATAGTACGCGCTCCGCTTCTGGCGCTCTTCAGCATCCGTCGAACTGCTGACGTAGCGGCTGAACGACGTCGTTTCTCCCAGCAGGAACGTGGCAAGACCGTAGCCTTGCGTCACCGCGCCGTTCGCCCCAACAAGGCCCGTATAGCTGGGCGAGAACGTCAATTCTCCCGCCCGGTGATTGTCGCTCGGTACCCGCAGGTTCAAGGCGTAACGCAGATCGCCGCCCACCTTGATGGTGTGATTGCCGAAGGTCTTCGTCATGTTGTCTACCGCCTGGAACTGCTGCTCACGCTCGGTCAGCGGGCAGTTGCAGGAGTTGACGTTCAGCGCATACCCGATGTTGGTCGGACCGTTGTTCTCCTGGTCGCCCTGAATGTAAAACGCAGGCATGCCGGAGGTGTAGAACTTGTCCAGATTAAGTCCCGGAATGCCGGCCTGTGCCGCCGGACTGGTCCCAACCCCGTTTGGCACCGCGTCCACGTGGTACCGCATGTAGCCGAACCGAAACTCGTTGATGAGAGTCGGGCTGTAAGTGTGCGTCCAGCCTGCCGCCAGGCTCTGGTTCAACACCGAGGAGTTGCCGGCATAGCCGATACCGTTAAACGCCGGGCCCCCATCTTCCAGTCCAAACGCCCCTGGCGCCACATTGTCGAAACCGGCATAGCTGTACCGGCCAAAGAACGTGTTCTTCTCGCTCAGATAGTAGTCCCAGCGCGTGTCCCATTGATTGGTGTTGAACTGGTCACTCCCTGAAACCGCGTAATTGTTGCGGAAGTTATAGCCGCTGATCGGCTCTACGCTATTGGGCGTCGGAATGCTGCTCAAAATTGCCAGCGCCTGCGGGCTGATGCGGTTCGTCG
>CBAAAA010000359.1:0-5387 GCA_964658695.1 uncultured Solirubrobacteraceae bacterium
ACCAGCGAGCGCTCCAAAAGGATTCACCAGTGGTCGAAACAACTTGGGACCATACGGAAGCACCACGGCCCCGCCCGCAAAGGTGGAAAATGCGCTGAGAATCCATGACCCCATGCTCATGGGAGACCGCACGCGGAAGACACGCAGCATATTCAGAAACCTTGCTGGACGCCCCAGATCGTGAATCAGCAAAGCAGCACTGACCGCGCCCCCGGCTGCCGCCAGCCACCGCGACTTGAAAACCACCGAAGGCATGGCGCGTGGAGCCGCCACTTGAGCTGCCGCTCCAAACATCGCACCCACGCCCGCCACCCCGCCCACATAGAAGTAAAGCGGAATGGACCAGATCCAAACCGGCTGCTTCAGGATCGGATGGTCGTAGTAAGTGGGGCTGTCAGTCCTTTGGTGGCTCGGAATTTCCGCGTAAGCTTCGGGATGCAGATCCTGGCCTCGCTTACTCTCCCTAGTCCTTTGTGCTGACGCTTCTCCCGTTAACTGCCCTAGCGCGAGATCAATATTGCGGCCGTCGTCAGTGATTTCGAAGCTCACGCTACTGCTCTCCGCGTCCGCCAAGCATCACCGAACCCAATGCAATCACCGTCATGGCAATCGCTCCCAACCCAACCGAAATCCAGCTCTTGTTCCCCTTCAGCGTCGGTACCTCGGGATCCGGCGGAAGGTTATACACTTCAGGCTTGTCCACCAGCAAAAAAAACGCATTCAGACCCCCGGTACCCTGCTGACTAACAGCATCCTCGCCATAGAGAAACGCCTCGCTCACTCCGCGCTCATGCAGTTTCTCGACACGCGCACGCGCACGCTCCTTCAGCTCTTCCACTTCTCCAAATTGAATCGACTCTGTCGGACATGCTTTGGCGCAAGCCGGCGTCATTCCATCTTTCTGACGGTCATAGCAAAGCGTGCACTTCCACGCCCGCCCGTCCTCATGGCTTCGATCGATGACCCCGAAAGGACAACCCGCCACGCAATAGCCACAACCATTACAGATGTCCGGCTGTACATAAACCGAGCCAAACTCTGTACGCATAATCGAGCCCGTAGGACAGTTCTCCATGCACCCGGCTCGCGCGCAGTGCTTGCACACATCCGAAGACATCAGCCACGAGAAGGCTCCTGAATCCTGACCTCCCAGCGCTACCGGTCTCTCGATAAAGCTGACGTGCCGCCACGTCGATGCCCCCAGCGCCAGCGTGTTGTCATAAGACATTCCGCTGAAGTGGTATCCGTCATCTGGCAACTGGTTCCACTGCTTGCACGCCACTTCGCAAGCCTTACAGCCAATGCACAACGTTGTATCAGTAAAGAAGCCGTTTGCCATTTATGTCTGGTCGCCTTGCCGCGACTGTGCTGCATGTACGTGGTGCTTACCGACGGGCCTTTCCTGAGCGCTGGGAAGATCGCGCAACTCTTCACCGGGCGTATTGCTCGACGTTTTCGCCAGATACTGCCGGCGGTCACGACGCCCCGCGCGAATGTTCCCGGTAATCGCTTTGGATTCCATGATGGTCGTATTTCCGTCCGCCCCGAACGCCAGCAGCTCGTTCGCAGAGTCTCCGGTTACAAGCCCCCGGTTGCCCCAGTGATAGGGCATCCCGATCTGGTGCACCCATCGGCGTTTAAGCTTTAGCGGCCGCATGCGCTCAGTGACCAGGACCCGCGCTTCGATTTCTGAGCGCGCTGTAGAGATCGTTGCCCACCCGCCATTTTGTAACCCGCATTCCGAGGCAAGTTCCGGAGAGATTTCACAAAACATCTCCGGCTGTAGTTCAGACAACCAGGAAAGCCAGCGTGACATCGCGCCCGAAGTGTGATGCTCGGTCAGCCGGTAAGTTGTGATCACGTACGGAAAACGCGGATCAGCGAAGGGACGTGCAAGTTGGTTATCAACCCGGTCGTATTCAAAGCGCACCGGATTGCACTGCTGTGCATAGAGCGGATTCTCAATCACCGATTCGAAAGGCTCGTAATGCGTTGGCATCGGCCCTTCTTGAAGGCCCTCGGGCGCAAACAACCAGCCCTTACCGTCAGGCTGCAACATGAAAGGATCATTGCCGGAGATGGTGTCCAATCCCTTGGCGTCAGGAGGCGCGCGGTACGCCGGATCTTTCGTCGCCTGGAAATCCGCAACGTCCCATCCGGACCATTTCTTCGCATCCGCATCCCACCAGACAAGTTTCTTACGATCCGACCACGGCTTCCCTTCTTCATCCGCCGAAGCTCGGTTGTAAAGAATTCGTCGATTGGCCGGCCACGCGAATCCCCAGCCATGCCCATAGAAATAAGGGTCCGTTGCCGGCTGTCGGCTGGCCGCCAGGTTGATACCGTCTTTGAAAATGCCCGAGTAAATCCAGCAGCCGCACGCCGTCGATCCGTCGCTTTGCAGATCCACGAATCCGGAAACGGGCTTTCCATCCGCAACCGTGTATCCGTTGATTTCATGCACTACCGCTTCCGCACTCGGCTCTTCGATGCGTCCGTGTACCGGGTAGTCCCAGGTCATGTCCTGAATCGCACGATCCTTCCGGTCCTGAGAACCGGCGTAAAGCTTCTTCATCAGCTTGCCCAGATGGAACAGGAAGTGAAGTTCGCTACGGCTATCGCCGGGCGGTTCCACAGCCGCATGATGCCACTGAGCCACTCGCTGTGTCTGTGTAAAGCTGCCGTCCTTCTCGACATGTGTAGCCGCTGGAAAGAAAAATACTTCCGTGCCGATCTGCTCCGCTGTCACTTCTCCACGCTCGTGCTCAGGAGAGTCTTTCCAGAACTCAGCCGTTTCCAGCAGTGAGAAGTCGCGGAATACCATCCACTCCAGATTCCGCAATCCCTTCCGCTGCAATCCTGCATTCGGCGAGCCGACCACCGCATTCTCGCCCATCACGAAGTATCCCTTTAAGTCGCCATCGGCCATATTGACCACGGTTGTCATGTGCGAGTGATCGCCGGTCATGCGCGGGAGATAGTCGTAGCAGTATCCGTTCTCCTTTGTCGCCGCATCCCCGTACCAGGCCTTCAACATCGAAGTAATGTATTTAGGCGTCTCTGTCCACCATCCCGACTTCGCGGTGTAGTTCTTCAGATATTCTTCGAACGAGCGGTCAGTGCCCGCCTTTGGCATCGGAATGTATCCCGGCAGCAGGTTGTACAAGGTTGGAATATCGGTGGAACCCTGAATCGTTGCGTGCCCTCTCAAGGCAAGAATTCCGCCCCCCGGACGCCCGATATTGCCAAGCAGGAGCTGCAAGATGCTGCACGCACGAATAATTTGAGCGCCGACCGAGTGGTGAGTCCATCCCACGGCATAACAGAAGGCCGCGGTGCGATCACGCCCCGAGTTGCGGCACAGTGCATCAGCAACTTTTGAGAACTGTTCCGGCGTAGTACCGCACACTTCCTGTATCATTTCGGGTGTGTATCGCGCATAGTGGCGCTTCAGAATTTGCAGTACACAGCGCGGATGCCGCAGAGTGGCGTCTCTGGGGTGATTCTTGAACTTTCCGCCGTCCTTGAAACTCGCCGCTCGCTCGGTATGAGACTCCGGAACTTTGTGTTCCGATTGCTCTTCACTCTCCGTCGTTTCGTAATTCCAACTTTTGCCGTCGTATTCGGCTTTCCCCTCCTGCCAGCCGCTGAAAAGTCCATCCAGATCTTCCGTGTCCTGAAAATCTTCGGAAATGATGGAAGCCGCATTCGTATACGCCAGCACGTAATCTTTGAAGTAACACTCATTGTTGATGACGTGTGAAATTAAGCCACCAAGGAATGCGAGGTCCGTTGCCGCACGAATCTGCACATGGATGTCCGCCACCGCGCTGGTTCTCGTGAACCTCGGATCAACGTGGATAATCGTCGCCCCGCGCTGCTTCGCTTCCATCACCCAGCGGAAGCCAACCGGATGGTTTTCCGCCATATTCGATCCTTGAATGACTATGCAATCCGCATTCGCCAGATCCTGCAGCGAAGTGGTGGCGCCGCCTCTTCCGAACGAGGCCCCCAGACCGGGGACCGTGGAAGAGTGTCAAATACGGGCCTGGTTTTCTATCTGTAAAATGCCAAGCGACGAGAACAGCTTCTTGATGAGGTAATTTTCTTCGTTATCGAGAGTCGCGCCCCCCAGATGCGCAATCCCGAGCGTCCGGTTCACTACTTCCCCGTCCGCCGTCTTCTCTTCCCACGTACTCTCGCGTGCATCGTAAACACGCTGCGCAACCATCTCCATCGCCCGTTCGAGCGGCAGCCGCTCCCACTCCGTTCCGTAAGGCTTGCGATGCAGGACTTCGTTGGTACGAAACTTTCCGGTAACCAGTTGAAACGTTGCTGAACCCTTAGGGCAAAGAGAACCCTTTGAGATGGGTGAATTCGGGTCCCCCTCGATATCGACAATGCGGTTATCCTTCACATAAATCAACTGACCGCATCCGACGGCGCAATAAGGGCAAATAGAAGGAACGACTTTGTCCGCCCCGCGTGTGCGTGGAGCGAGAGTTTTGCTGCGATCTGAGGCAGTCGTTTCTCCCAGCGCGTGTGCATCTGCCCTACCAACCTGCTTCAATACGGGCCAATCGGTGATCTTAGGCAAACGTTTCATTAGGTCTCAATTGATGGTGACCCGCTCGCGCCACTGCCACTCCTGCGCATCTCTGGATCTCCCAAGTTGGTAGATACAGATTTGGCTGTCTGAGCTACATTTTAGAACCGCCGCCGATCGAGAGCGGAGAGGTCAACCTTTCGGCTAAGCAAGCAGCTTCCCTGTCTCCGCAGTATCATACCCGGCCAGGATCTCTAACTTGCGGCGCAGGGTGGCTCGCTGCAAAACATCCAAAAAGGCCTTCACCGCGGGAAGATCAGAGGTTTCTCTGCGCATCACCAAGTCGTAGCGCTCGCTGCGTAGAGGAATAAAGTCCAATCTGAAGGTCTGGGCAGCGGAGCGGGTTGCCAGGCACACGTCGGCTTGTCGCGAAAGTACAAAATAGGCAGCCGCCAGATGACCAAAGCCTATCGTGTCGTACCCTTGAATATTTTGAGCATCCATCCCGGCCTTCTCGAGAAGCTTGTCCAACAATCCCCGGCTTCCCGAGCCCGGCTCGCGATTCACAAATCGGACGTCCTTCCGCGCCAGATCCGAAATCTCACGCACACACTTGGGATTCCCCGGTGCGATCACGAAGCCCTCTTCCCAGCGTGCGAAGGTCACCACGCTAAAATCCTCCCCCGGAAAGTGTGTCCGTAGAAAGGGCAAATTAAATTCGCCGGTCTTGGGATCCTTACCGCGCACCGCACCCACCATCTCCGAGCCAAACAAAATATTCTCCACCGGTATCACCTTGAGCAGCAATTCAATTCCGGGCAAGTGATAGACGCACGTATCG
>CBAAAA010000360.1:0-5374 GCA_964658695.1 uncultured Solirubrobacteraceae bacterium
TCCGAGTACTGACGCTCCCGCAGTTGAAAGAACATTCAGCACCTGGAACTCCGGAGGGTAATTATGATAGCGTCGCGGCATGCCAAGGTACCCGAGAATGAACTGCGGGAAGAAGGTCAGGTTAAAGCCGACGAACACCATAAGCGCGGAAAACTTGGACCAGGGCTCGGAATACATCCGACCCGTCATCTTTGGCCACCAGAAGTGCAGGCCGCCCATAAACGCCATCACCATGCCGCCCACCATAACGTAGTGAAAGTGCGCCACAACAAAGTAGGTGCCGTGTGTTGCAATGTCCGTGGCTAACGTCGCGAGAAACAGACCTGTCAGTCCGCCAATGGTGAAAAGACCGATGAAGCCGAATGCGTACAGCATGGGCGTGTCAAACGAGACCGAGCCTTTGTACATCGTCGCGGTCCAATTAAATACCTTGATAGCGGAAGGAACTGCAACCATCATGCTGAGAAGCGAAAAGGCAACACTCGAATACATGCTCTCTCCAGTGAGAAACATGTGATGGCCCCAGACCACAAAACTCAAAACCGCAATGGCCATACTCGAGAAGGCGATGAAGTTATACCCGAAGACGCGCTTTCGCGAGAAGCACGCCACGATCTCGCTAATTACGCCCATTCCCGGGAGGATCATGATGTAAACCGCTGGATGCGAGTAAAACCAGAACAGATGTTGAAAGAGAATCGGATCTCCGCCAATGTTGGGATCGAAAATACCGACGTGCGCAATACGTTCGAACGCAAGAAGTAAAAGAGTAATTGCGAGGACGGGCGTGCCCAGCACCTGAATCAGCCCGGTCGCATAATTTGCCCAAACGAAGAGCGGAAGCCGGCCCCAGGTCATGCCAGGGGCGCGCATCTTGTGCACCGTCACGATGAAATTCAATCCCGTAAGAATGGAAGAAAAACCGGCGATAAATACGCCGAAGGCCGCAGCCAGCACATAGGAGTTCGAGTAAGTGCTGCTGTACGGCGCGTAGAAGGTCCAGCCCGTGTCCACCCCGCCTCGAACTACCGCATACAGTGTGAAGATCGCGCCAACAACGTAGATATACCAGCTGAGCAGGTTAATCCGCGGGAACGCCAGGTCTTTCGCGCCGATCATGATTGGTATCAGGAAATTCGCTAACGTGGCGGGTATCGATGGCACCAGGAAGAAAAAAACCATTACGATGCCGTGCATGGAGAAGAGCCGGTTATACGTTTCGGGGGAGAACAATCCATCAGGAGAAAGCAAGTTGATGCGGAACAGGACCGCGAATGCCCCGCCAACGAAGAACATCAAAGTGATGGAGATCAGGTAAAGAACTGCGATCCGTTTGTGGTCTGTCGTGAAGAGCCAACTCTTCCAGCCATGTTCGACATTCAGGTAATCGACCGGCTCGACTTGCTCCTCTAAGTGACCTCTGGTAATGGTTGCCATACTTTGGTGTATCCTTCGTTGGTTCTACTGAACTGCCGCGGAAGCAGGTACTTTCTTTCCGGCTTGCGGAGCGCCGACCACAGCAGGCTGCTGAGTGCCTTGCTGGGAGGCCGGAGTTTGCGGTGATAACGACTTTATATAAGCAATCAGCTGAATCACGCCTTCCTCGCTGATTTGACCCTTGAAGTTCGGCATGATGTTGGGTTCAAACCCGTAAACGATTTTGGCGTTCGGCTCTAGAATAGATTCGCGCAGATACGCATCGTTCGCAATCACAGTTTGTCCGCCAGTAAGCTGCACGGGTTTGTTGTACAGTCCGCGTAAATTTGGACAGCGCCCCTGCTGATCGAGAAGGTGACAAGTGGCGCAGCCCTGCTGGGCAAACTGCTGCTGACCTTGCTCCGCCAGCGTACCTTGCGCTCCGCCTCCGCTGGCCCAATTGGCGTACGCACGCTGGTCGAGAACGTCCACCCAGCCAACCATGTTTGCGTGTTGGTTTCCGCAGTATTCGGTGCAGAAAAGATGATAGTGTCCCGGCTTGTTTGGAGTGAACCAAATGCTGTCGTAGTGACCTGGAACAACGTCGTGACGGACTCGGAAGGCGGGAATCGAAAAACTATGGATCACATCTTCCGACGCCATCGTCAGTTTAACCGGCTGCCCCACGGGAACATGCAACGCATTGATTTCGCGTCCGCCGTTCGGATATTGTATTTTCCACATCCACTGTTTGCCAGTGACGAAGACCTCCATCGCGTCCTTCGGCGGATTTTGCGCCGCGTAGTACAACTGTGCGCCCCAGGCGAACATCACCAGCATCACAAGAAATGGAACGATCGACCAGGTAAGTTCCAATTTGGTTGAACCCTCAATCTGCGTTGCTACCGGGTTGGCGGACCGGCGATATTTGTAAGCAAAGAAGATAACAGCAGCGAAGATCAACCCCGTCATGATAATCGTTACTGCCGAGATGAAAAAATACAGCAGGTCGATCTGATGTGCGTGTTCCGAACCAGTGGGCGGGAATAGCGGGATTTCGGCAATGAGAGGGAGTCTAGCCGGCATGATTCTAGCTAGCATGGCGCACCTCTTTCCAGGACAAGCGATCTTTCTTGTGAGGACCGGTCCGCGTCAGAAAAAAGAGCAGGACCAGTAACCCGGCCAAGGTCGCGCCGGCGGCCAGTTTCAAGATATTCACGATGGCGAGCGTGTATTTGCCCTGGGTGGCGTCGTAATGAAAGCAAAACAAAGTGATGTAATCGACCGGCGAACCGATTTTGTCTTTTGACGCCTCGACCAGAGCCATACGCATATCCTGCGGAGCGTACTGTATTCCGTAAAAGTAGCGCGAGAGATGCCCGTCGGGTGTCGCGACCATGATGCCGCCGGCGTGCACAAACTGCTTTGTCCCGTCATCCCACCGGTACTTGAAGCCTACCGCCGAAGCGAGACGCGAAATGGATTCCTTCGTTCCAGTGAGGAAATGCCAGCCGGAGTTGAAGGAGGACCGGCCGAACTCTTTGGCGTACTCCGCTTTCTTCCCGGCCGCTACCTGAGGAGTGTCGCTCGGGTCGAAGCTGACGACGACTACATCATAGTCTCTGCCAGGCTCCAGGGCGACTCTGCGGAGGCTGGTAACGGATTCGCGAACACTCATGGGGCACATACTGGTGCATTTGAAGTACACCAGTTCGATGACAACTGGTTTGTCGCCGAAGTAGGTCCGCAATGGAACCAGTTGATTCGACTCGTCCCGAAAGGTGAGATCCAGCGGCACCGCCGAGTTCAGCTTCTGGTCAATTCCGATGCCGTTGGTCAGTTTCGGACGACCATATTGCGCGGCAAGCGGCAATACGCAGGCGAGTAACAGGGCAGCGCCTCTGAGGAACTCGCGTAAAACGGTCGCGGTGTCAGGCGCACCACCCGAAGAATTAGCGAGTTCCTTTGCTGAGTGGTGGCGCGCAGCCGCGACCTTTGCGCTACTTAGTAACTTGTGGCTGCGCATTCTTACGAATTTCTCCTTGAATAGTGGGCGGTTGATAAGCCGGAGGCATATTGCTCAAACTGCCCGCGAAGTCACGCCCCTGTCCTCCAGGAGTTGTTAGTCCTGGGGGTGCGTCCGGCCGGATGCTCAGTTTGCCGCTGACGTTATCGATGGCGTTGTCGATGGGAATATGAAACCGGCCACTCGCATCTTTTCCAGCTGAATTGAGCACCTTTTCCTGGCTCGCCAGGAGTTCCGGATAGTAGTCCCACGGATGAACTTCTACCCGGGGCTCAGGCGGAAGCACCCGTCCAGAGGCCAAAGCGCTCGGATTTCCACCAGCCGGATTAGCGTCATGCAACTTCCTCTGAATCGGAATAGTTACGGCAAATGAGACAACCAGAATGAGCGCAATAACAAACAGCGAAAAGATCACCATTTTGACGCTAGCGTCAACATTCTCAAACGAAGTACCGCCATGGCCCTCCACTGGTTCAGAATGGGGCTGTCGCTCAGAATGAACCAGTTCGTTTTCTTTGCGGAGATCGCTCATAACGCTGGCCTCGCCAAAACGATGGGGGCCATGACCCGCGGGTCGCGCAAGGGCAGCAGTGGTCTTCGCCTTAACTGGCCAAGATAGACATACAGCCAGATGCCTCCCACACCGATAAACGCGGCAAAGTCAGTCCAGTAAAGGGCGAAGCCCTTGTTACGAAAGGTCGGCTCCACAATCCAGAAGATGTCCACGGCTCTGGCGCAGAGAATCCAAATAGCAACCCTGATCAGTCGATCAGGATTTTGTTTTCTGGCCTGCGACAAGAGCGCCAGGAACGGAATCGCGAACATCACGATGGCGATTCCAGCAGCAACCACGGTCCAGCCGCCACGCACGCGAACCAGATACCATTGGATCTCCTGCGGCAGGTCTGCCGGCCAGACAATGATCAGTTGGGAAACCGATAGATAGGTCCAGAAGATGGTAAAAGCAAACATCAGGTTGCCAAGATCGTGCAGCAGAAACGAATTGATTCGTCCGCCGAACCGGTCTGTTTTGGAAGCGAGAATGAGGACCACGATCGTCAGCGCGAATGTCTGCAAGACGTCCCCGATCAGGATCATTGCGCCATAGATGGTGGAGTAGAACTGCACGTCGGTAGAGAGCACCCAGTCGATATAAGCAAACGTAGTTGTCAGAACAAAGATGAGCAAGCCAGGGGCGCTGAATTGACGCATTCGAACCGGAAGCGTGACATCTCCGGTCGCATCCTGGTTGTCGGCCATCTTATTGACGCGCCATCCCCAGAACAGCCACACAGCGAAGTAAATAACGACCCGAATCAGGAAAAACGGGACATTCAAATACCCCTTCTTGTGCCACAAGTACATGTTCTGATTGACGAGGTCAGGATGCGTCCAGGGATATATGTCTTTTAAACCGAATAGCAGGATCGGCAAAAGCAGAATGAAGATGACAGGAAGCGTTCGCATGGCTGCGATCAGCAGGCTTCGTGTAGTAACTCCCCACTTACCGCCGACCACGTTGTTCAGGAGTAAGATCCCCAATCCGCCTATACCGAAGCCCGCCCAGTAAACGAATGCAAACAGGTATGACTGAAAGAACTGCTCGTGATTTGTGAAGTACCCGGCACAACAAAGAATAAGTCCAAGCGCCCCAACCACTCCAGACATGCGCTCGATGCCGATAGCGCGTGAACCAAGGCGTATCTCGGGAGTAGGGACGCCGGTCTGGGAAATGTGGTCGCTCACTGCTGTCCTCCGGCATTGCTCGGGGATGCCGGCGTGGGCTGCCGCGCCACTTCCGGCGAAGTATTCTGACTGAATTGCAGAGCGCGAATGTACGCGGCGATTCGCCAGCGGTCATCGGGCGCGACACGCGATGCATAACTGTACATCGCGCCATATCCATTGGTCATAACGTCGAAAAAATGTCCT
>CBAAAA010000361.1:0-5352 GCA_964658695.1 uncultured Solirubrobacteraceae bacterium
AAGCGGCCTCACTAACGGGAACTAGCAGTAAGTAGTCTCCGCTCTTACTCTCACGTGTGTAGTTTAGCGTGCTCGGGCCGACTTACCGAACCAGATCGGGCGCGGGACGATGCCGCCGTCGGCACAGCCGTCGGAACCAGGGATGACTCGTCCTGCCTCCAACGCTTGCCTCAGCGACCGGGGCTCTTCCAGATCAACAAGACTAACTTCGCCCGCGCTTTGCCATTGCTTACACTCGCCTTACAAGAACACCGTCATTCGCGGCGCTCGCAAGCGATCCCATCCATGTACTTCGCGCTGCGTCTATCGTTCTGAGATCACGCTGCTACTCCGGACCAGCCTTATACATGTACTTAATGCAGTGCTTATACAACAGCAGGTTGGGTGCGCCCTCGCGGTTTAACTTCAGGCAGTCGCGGTCGTACCATTCGATAACTCCCTCCAGTTGCTCTCCATCTGTCAGCAAAACAATCATCTGCGTTTTGCCCTGCATCTGTTTCGAATAGTAAAACTGCTCAGCGTTCGTTTGATCCGGGGGTGCGCTCTTCTTTGCCATCGGGGGCCGTCGAGTTGTTTCCTTAATATCTGCCATGCCGTTATTCCGAGCAGGTCTTCGCGTCAGCACTTCATTGCGCCTGTCGTCAATCATGTAGCCTCTATGCCGCTCCCGAAAACCGGTGTCGCTTTGAGTGACAACTCAGGCGACCCTGCCTTCCGCAGGTTGGCGGAGATTCATTATGACAGCATCCAGCGCCGCTGTTTTCTGAATATTGCGGCGTACCATCACCACTAATTCATCAAAATACCGCACTGCACGCTCTATCCATGCAAAGGTAACACGTTCAGCAACCTTCGCAATCCGCTCCTGGATGTCCCGGTTTCGCACCGGTCTCCTTCCGTGCGCCACATAAAGAATATCCTCCAGCAGCCCATAAGCCAACTTTAAATACAGGTCGAGCTTCTCCGACCGCTTCGCCGAAAACGATTCCGAGTTCTGCACCCATGTCGAAAATGGAGCAATCCCTGCGCCACACTCCAAAGCCGATAAAATCAAGCCTCGCCGGTCTTTGTACAGCCCCACATCCAGCGTGGCCGCAATGCCCGGACTGCCTTCCGACAAAGCGATTCGCGCCGCCGAATCCTCCAGCGTTCGCGCCTTGGCAAACGCCTGCATCTCTGCATCCGACAGCCGGTTCATCGGAAATATTAAAGCCCGCGAACGTATGGTCGGCAACAGATCATACAGATTCTCCGCCGTCGCAATGATCACCATGTGGTCCGGCGGCTCCTCCAAAACCTTCAGCAGCGAATTCGCCGACTGCTCGTTCGCTCTGTCCAGATGATCGATCAGAAACACCCGGTGGCTTCCTCGCAGCGGCTTCAACTGAGCGCGTTCTCTCAGCAGCCGCATCTGTTGAATGGTAATCTGACGCAACGGTCCGTCCGGCGGAAAGGTGGCAAAATCCGGGTGCGTCGAGAACAGCAGCGGATCATCCGCGCGCTTATCCGAAGTCCACTTCTCGCGCTCGGCAATGGCGTCTTCGTTCGCCGCAAGACTCAGGTCGTCGCGTTCGATCTTCTCCGCGTCTGACAACAGGCTCGCAGCGAAACGGCGCGCCAGCGTGGCTTTTCCAATTCCTTCCGGGCCGCTCAGTAAGATCGTCTGCGGAACACGCCCGCCTTCGATCATTCGCGCCAGCGTCTGAGACACCTGATCGTTGCCGTAAAAGCTGGGAAACGCGCTCATGGCTCAACTCTTATTGTGTCATCCGCGGGATGCCGGAAAGAAGCGGCGATACCTCCGCCCAGACCCGCTCCGCTACCTGATCGGGATCGCCCTCCCCGTTCACCATGCGGAATCGCTCTGGCTCTAATGCCGCAATGCGCGTATATCCTTTGCGAACCCTGCGGTGAAAGTCCAGCGATTGCAAATCCAGCCGGTCTTCCGCCACTGAAGTTGCAGCCACCGAACGATTCCGGCTGCGCGCCCGCTCCAATCCCGCTTCTAAATCCAGATCAATGCAGATCGTCAAATCAGGAAACAGCGATCCCAACGCCAGCCGGTGCGCCTCCATCACTTTCTCGAAGCCCAGCCCGCGCGCCTCGCCCTGATACGCCAGCGTTGAATCGGTGAACCGGTCGCTGACCACAATCAGCCCCTTTGCCAGCGCCGGTTCAATAATCTCCGCTGCCGCCTGTGCCCGCGACGCGAACATCAACAGCAACTCAGTCACCGGAGACATCTCATCGTTCCGCGGATTCAGTAGCACGCGGCGAATCTCGCGGCCGATCGCTGTCCGGCCCGGCTCTTGATTCTCCACCACGACGTACGACTCCGCTCGCAGCCGCTCCACCAGCAGTCGCATCTGGGTCGATTTGCCGCTTCCTTCCGCGCCTTCAAAAGTGAGAAAGAGGCCCTCAGTCATACACAAAGTGCAGCAGTGTCCGCAGATCTTGCCAGGCCTCTCGCTTCGCTTCCTGGTTATACTGACGCAGCAGATAAGAAGGATGGTAAGTCACCATCACCGGGATGTCGCGCCATTTATGCCACTGCCCGCGCGATTTAGTAATTCCCTCCTTCGCCTTCAACAACGCCTTCATCGCTGTCGCCCCTAGCGCGCAGATCGCTTTCGGCTGAATCGCGGTTAGCTGGCGATAGAGAAACTGCCCGCAGATCTCCATCTCATCCTGCTGCGGAGTTCTGTTGTCCGGAGGCCTGCATTTCACCACGTTGCAGATATAAACATCCGACCGCTTAATCGAAATCCCCTCTTTCGCCGCAGTATTATCGATCATCTGTGTCAGCAGTTGTCCCGCCCGCCCGACAAATGGCAGGCCCTGCTGATCTTCATCCGCGCCTGGTCCCTCACCCACAAACACCAGCGATGATTGCGGATTACCAGACCCGAACACGATCGTCGTTCGCGCCTCGCATAACCGGCATCGCCGGCAGTCCCCAATGTCCCCACGAATCCTTTCCAACGTGTCATCCAAAGGCGCCAGTGAAGGCAATCCAACAATGGGTATCGCCCGGACGGCCTCCGCCACCATCGGCGCTTCGACTACCGCCGGCGGCTCCCCCGTCCGCAGATAAATCGACTCGAACCCGAGGTCGCGGTAATACTCCAAGTAGGAGCGAATCTCATCCTTTGTCATTCGAATTAGCTTCTGTCCAGCGGAACGGAAGTAATGTCCCAGGTCCACATCTCGGACACACAGCCCATTCTAGAGTGCCACGGGAAATCCGGAGGGGAACCCCGGTCAGATTTCGGGACGGTCCCGAGTCTGAGAGTCACTTTCGGGTTTCCTGTTGTCCCCCCACGTTTCCCCCGATCTGCTGTACAGCGACGATTAAGTCTGAGTGACGATTAAGTCTGTGTATTGATAGGCTCAACAAGATGAGTCGCGCTATCTTTGTCTTTCTGCTGGTTCCAGCAATCTTTGGCCAGACACCGTATCCTGCGACTCCCAGGAGGCCGGTTACTGATCAGTATCACGGAGTCTCAGTTCAGGATGATTACCGCTGGCTCGAGGATTTTTCTGATCCCGCTGTTCGCAGCTGGGCCGACCAGCAAAATGCGGCAGCGCGCGCATTCCTTGATCGGCTTCCGGCACGCGACGGGATCGAAAGGCAGTTGCTCGAATGGGACAGCCATCGTTCACCTGAGTATCGCGGCGTGCTTTTCCGGCGTAAATACTTTGCACTTAAAGATGGTCCCGCGAGCCAGCATCCTCTGCTGGTGACCTTCGACTCTCCTGACGACCTTAGCTCGGAGCACGCGGTAGTTGACCCAAACGCGATTGACCCTTCGCATTCCACTGAGATCGATCTCTTTGAGCCATCGCCGGACGGCCGTTATGTAGCGGCCTCGCTCTCGCAAGGAGGAAGCGAACAGGGTGATGTGCAGGTGTTTGAGACCCGCACCGGAAGGCCATTGAACGACTTGGTGCCCCGCGTCAACAATGGAACTGCCGGAGGGAGCATCGCGTGGAAGAACGACAACTCCGGATTCTATTACACGCGCTATCCGAGAGGCAAGGAACGTCCGCCCGCTGACCTGGACTTCTATCAGCAGATCTATTTTCATCAACTGGGACAACCGAGCGAAAACGATGCGTATCAGCTCGGGAAGCAGTTCCCGCGAATTGCCGAGATCGTGCTGCAGAGTTCCCTCGACGGGCGTTACATCTCGGCTAAAGTCGCCAACGGCGATGGAGGAGATTTCGAGTTTTTCCTATTGCCTCCATCCGGCGAGTGGAAGCAAATCTCCAGCTTTGCTGATGGAGCGTCGGATCTGGTGTTTGGTGTGCATGAGGACGCGTTTGTTCTGTCGCATCAGGGGGCTTCGCGCGGCAAGGTTCTCCACCTTTCTTTGGGAAGGCCGGTGGGTGAGGCTACGCCGTTCATCCCGGAAGGCGATGCGGTGATGGAAGGTCTGCTATCGGTACCGGCCGGGCTTTACGTTCGCGAGTTGGTCGGCGGTCCATCGCGGATTCGCTTCTTTCCCATTGCGGGTGCGGCGCCCGTAACGGTTCCCTCGCCACCGGTCTCTTCGATCCGCGAAATGGCGCGGGCTGGAGGGGACCGGCTTCTCTTCGGGGCGGTGGGCGACCTGGTTCCGCCCAGCTGGTCGGTCTTCGATCCTGCAAACGGTAAGGCGGCCCTGACTGCAATGAAGTCTATTTCGCCGCTGCCGCTTGGGTCTTCGTATGAGGTGGTGAGGGAGGTTGCCGTCTCGAAGGATGGCACTAAGATCCCGGTGAGTATTGTGAAGCCCACGCATTTGTCTCTCAATGGAGAGCACCCGATGATCCTCACCGGCTATGGCGGCTATGGGATCAGCCAGCAGCCTGCGTTCTCGCTGTTTGAAGTTGCGATGCTTCAGAACGGGTTCACGATCGCCCATGCTAATCTGCGCGGCGGCGGAGAGTTTGGCGAGGAGTGGCACGCGCAGGGCAAGCTCACGCGCAAGCAGAATGTGTTCGACGATTTTGCGGCGGTGGCGCAACATTTGATTGACCGCCGCTACACAGATTCACGCAGGCTTGGAATTATGGGCGGCAGCAACGGCGGCTTGCTGATGGGAGCTGAATTTACGCAGCACCCGGAGATGTTCCGTGCGGTCGTTTCGTTCGTCGGGATCTACGACATGCTTCGCGTGGAGCTGTCTTCAAATGGAGCGTTCAACGTGACAGAGTTCGGGACAGTGAAGGAAATGGATCAGTTTCGTTCGATGTATGCATACTCTCCCTATCATCATGTGAAGGACGGTAGTCAGTATCCGGCGATTCTATTCCTAACGGGCAATAATGATCCGCGTGTGGATCCAATGCAATCGAGGAAGATGACAG
>CBAAAA010000362.1:0-5338 GCA_964658695.1 uncultured Solirubrobacteraceae bacterium
CGACGACTTACGCCAGCGTGATGAGGTTTTAAACAACCTTATCCATAAGCTAATCGACTCACTTCATTAGGCTTCTATGTATTTTCCACAGCGGAACAATCAGGCGGGTGTGGAGCCATGTGCAAACTTGGGATCCACCTCGAATCCTGCACTGCCGGACGCACGAAATCCACAAGGCGAAAATGACGCAAGGGTATTTTTTTGCTATACTTTAGAGAGAAATCAACATTTCCACAGCCCCTACTGATCTGGTTTGTTTTCAGTCTTAGAAATACACTCTTAGGATTAGAACTCAGAGGGAGCTCTCAAACTTCTATATGGAATTTTCTGTCAGCAAGTCGGATCTGGTGCGGGAATTGGGCCTCACCCAGGGCGTAGTGGAACGAAAGACTACGATCCCGATTCTTTCGAATATTCTCGTTGAGACAGATCACGACCAGGTATGGCTAACGGCCACCGATCTGGAGTTGGGAATCCGCTGCGCCTGTCCAGCCCGGATCAAAAAAGAAGGAGCGGGGACGATTCCTGCGCGGCGTCTTCTCGACTACGTACGGCTCCTGCCCGACGCCGACGTACAGGTGAAGCTCGCTGAGAATCAGTGGGCTAGTTTCGTCTGTGGCCGCTCACGTACCCGAATCGCCGGCTTGTCCCGCGAGAGCTTCCCGGAACTGCCGGAGATGCCTGAGACCCTGGCCACGCTGCCCCTCAGCCTGCTCGCGCAGATGATCAACAAAACGATCTTTGCGATCTCATCGGAGGAGTCGCGCTTCACGCTCAACGGTGCGCTGCTGATCCTAAAGGAAAACGGTCTGGTGATGGTGGCGACCGATGGCCACCGTCTAGCCATGGTCGAGAAGAAAATTGCGCTGCCTGGGCTCGAAGCTCCGTTCCGGGCGCTGCTGCCTCGCAAAGCGATGAGCGAGATCCAAAAGCTTGCCAACGATGACTCCAGTAAGCAGATTGAGTTCTCCGGCAACGAGAATCACCTGTTCTTTCGCATCGACAAGCGCCTGTTGCTCAGCCGCAAGCTGACCGGAAATTTTCCCGACTACGAACGGGTTCTGCCGAAGGACCATCCTCATTTCCTCGTGATGCAGCGCGATGAGCTCAAGGCCGCCATCGAGCGGGTAGCCCAGTTCGCCGATGAGAAATCGAAGGCCATTCGGGTTCAAATCGAAAAAGACGAGTTCAAGATACACTCCTCCATCTCCGACCAGGGCGAGAGCGAAGAAAGTATCCCCGTAACCTACGACGGTGAGCCGCTCGAGATCGGTTTCAATGCCCACTACCTGGCCGACTTCCTCCGTTCTGTCGACCAGAGCGAAGTGGAGTTTCATTTTAAGGATGTAAATAGCGCCGGTGAGTTGCGCCCGCACGGTGCAACCGAAGACACCGTTTATCGCTATGTTGTGATGCCGATGCGCCTGTGATTTGGGCATCGTCAGGGAATGTATACCGTCAGCGTGCTCTCTCGTCTTTGAGAGTCGGTCCGGCTGCGCAATAGGTGCTTGAAAGTATGGCTTCTGTGGCTTCAAACGACAATTACGATTCGACTAGTATCAAGGTGCTGGAAGGGTTAGAGGCGGTGCGCCTCCGTCCTGCCATGTATATCGGCTCGACAGGCGAGATGGGTCTGCATCACCTCGTCTACGAAGTTGTGGACAATTCGGTGGACGAAGCTCTTGCCGGATACTGCACCGAAGTCGGTGTCACCCTTCACATCGATAATTCCATCACGATCGTTGACAATGGCCGCGGCATCCCGGTCGATATTCACCACGAAGAAGGTGTGTCGGCTGCTCAGGTCGTCCTTACCAAGCTGCATGCTGGCGGTAAGTTCGACTCCAATACTTACAAAGTCTCCGGTGGTCTTCATGGAGTCGGCGTCAGCTGCGTCAACGCTCTTTCGGAAACCCTCCATCTCGAGATCTGGCGTAACAAAGGCACCTGGGAGCAGGACTACGAAAAAGGCGTGCCCAAAGCGCCACTCGCCCAGACCGGCAAGTCCAACAAGACGGGCACCAAAATCACCTTCCGTCCAGACTCCACCATCATGGATGCCTCGGTGTTTAACTTTGACACCCTGGCCGGACGCCTGCGCCAGCTAGCCTTCCTCAACAAAGGCCTCAAGATTACCCTCTCTGATGAGCGTGGCGACGATGTTCGCATAGAAGAGTTCTTCTACAGCGGTGGAATCGCGGAGTTCATCAAACATATCAACCGCGGGAAACAAGTTCTGCACGACAAACCTATCTACTTCGAAGGTGTGCGAGACATGCCCAACGGCGGAAAGCTCACTATCGAACTGGCGCTGCAATACAACGACTCCTACTCGGAGAACGTCTTCAGCTTCGCCAACAACATTAATACCGTGGACGGCGGGTCGCACCTCAGCGGGTTCCGCAGCGCACTTACGCGCACCATCAACGCCGCCGCCAATCAAAGCGGCCTGATCAAAGACGCCAAGGACAACCTCACCGGCGATGACGTTCGCGAAGGTCTGACAGCTGTTGTCAGCGTCAAACTGCCGCAGCCTCAATTCGAGGGTCAGACCAAGGGCAAGCTGAACTCCGACATCCAGGGCCAGGTCGTCGGACTGGTCAACGAAAAGCTCGGCGAGTTCTTCGACAAGAACCCGGTCGTCATGAAGAAGATCATCAGCAAGGCGATCGACGCGTCCCGTGCCCGTGAGGCAGCTCGCAAAGCTCGCGATCTGACCCGCCGCAAAGGAGCTCTCGACTCGGGCGGCCTCCCTGGTAAACTGGCGGACTGTCAGGAACGTGATCCCGACCGTTGCGAACTCTTTCTGGTCGAGGGCGAATCGGCAGGCGGCACCGCTAAAACGGGCCGTGACCGCCGCTACCAGGCCATCCTGCCGCTCAAAGGCAAAATACTCAATGTCGAAAAAGCCCGCTACGACAAAATGTTGGGCCATGAAGAAATTCGCGCCATGATCACTGCCATCGGAACCGGCATCGGCAAGGGCGAAGACTTTGAACTCGCCAAGCTCCGTTACGGCAAAATTATCATCATGACTGACGCTGACGTGGACGGCTCCCATATCCGCACCCTGCTGCTGACCTTCTTCTTCCGCCACATGCAGGAGCTCATTACCCGTGGGAAGGTGTTTGTCGCCCAGCCGCCGCTCTATCGCATCAAGAAAGGCAAGAGCGAGAAGTACATCAAGGACGATAAGGAATTCACCCGCGAAATCCTGCGCCGCGCCACCGAAAATCTGGTCGTCGAACTGGGGCCGCCGGTGGAAAGTGTCGAAACTCCCAAGTTGGAAGGCGCCGACCTACGCGCGTTCCTGATGACGCTGGACGAGCTCGATCAAATCTGGCGTCGGCTGGAGCGTCGTATGCGCGATCCCAGAGTAGTCGAAGTGCTCTCGGATATCTCATTGCCGATGGACACGAAGACCGATTTGCAGGTCGAAGAGAACGTTCAGAAAATCGCCGCCCGCATGCGCGAACTCAAGCTCGAAGTGGTCGTCGAGCGCGAGGAAGAACACTCCGCGTGGATGGCCGGCTACAAGGATCCGACAAATGCAACGCGCTACATCAACACTGAGTTTTTAGCGACTCCGGAATTTCGCAAACTTCGCGCCTTCATGAAGCAGGTATCCCGTTTCAACACGCCTCCATTCACCGTCGTCAAAGAGGCGCGCCGCGAGATACAGACCAACTGGCGCGATCTGTTGAACTTCATCATGGGTGAAGGCAAGCGCGAAGTAAACGTCCAGCGCTACAAGGGTCTCGGAGAGATGAATGCCGAGCAACTCTGGTCCACCACCATGAATGCTGAGACCCGCACGCTGCTGCAGGTGGACTTGATAGACTTCGCCGAAACCGAACCGATCTTCTCTACTCTCATGGGCGAAGACGTGGAAAGCCGCCGCAAGTTCATCGAAGAAAACGCCCTCGACGTTCGCAACCTGGACGTCTAGGGGAATGGTATCTTTGCCCTCGGTGCGGGTCAGCCGTAAAGGCGCAGACCGCATCCAGTCTGGGCATCTCTGGATCTTCTCCAGCGATGTACTCGAACGCGGTGAAGCGCGAGGCGGAGATGCCGTTCGAGTCGTCGACTTTAAAGGCCGTGTCCTCGGGACGGCGCACTACAGCTCCCATTCGCAAATCTCTCTTCGCCTCCTCTCGGCGCATGTCGAGGCGATCGACGAAGCGTTTCTCCGAAAAAGGATTCAGTCGGCGCTGGAGTTTCGCCGTCGCGTCGTCCATGACTCGGATGCCTACCGCCTGGTGCACGCCGAAGGCGACCTGCTTCCCGGCCTCATCATTGACCGCTACGCTGACTGGCTGGTGGTGCAGTTACTCGATCAGGGCATGGACCGGTTGGCCCCCGCGGTCACACAAACGTTGACCGAATTGTTGCAGCCGAAGGGCATCATCGCGCGCAATGACGTTTCGGTCAGAGCCAAAGAAAACCTCCCCGTAGAAACTACCGTCCTTGCCGGCGAGATCCCCGAGTTTGTTCCTATCCGCATGAATAAGCTGCTCTGGCGTGCCGATCTCGCGCGCGGCCAGAAGACCGGCGTCTTCCTCGACCAGCGTGAAAACTATCTTGCGGCACGCTCCTTCGCGCGCGGCGGGCACGCGCTCGACTGCTTCACCGCTACCGGCGGATTCGCTCTCCATCTTGCCTCGGTATGCCATCACGTCGAAGCCGTCGACAGCTCAGCGCCAGCCCTCGACACAGCGCGCGCCAACAGCGAAGCGAACCAGCTCACGAACATTACCTTCCATCGGGCCGACGTCCTCGATTATCTGCCAGGTCTGGTATCCGCGCGCCGTACCTTCGACCTCGTCGTGGTCGATCCGCCTGCTTTCACGAAGTCCCGCGGAGCTCTCGAAGGAGCTGCCCGCGGCTATAAAGAAATTAACCTGCGCGCACTCCGGCTTTTACAACGTGGAGGCATCCTCGTGACCTGTTCCTGTTCGCACCACATGACGGAAGCGCACCTCTTCGAACTCATCGCCGCCGCAGCCCTTGATTGCGGTAAGACACTGCGCGTTCTCGACCGTAGAACACAAGCCTCCGACCACCCCATTCTGCTCACCGTTCCCGAAACGCACTACTTAAAGTGCCTTACCTTTGAGGTTCTCTAACGGCACCGCGTCAGACAATGACCCGTTGATCCCCATCCCGCCGGGTGACCTTTTCGCGGTCCAGATACTCCAGCATCGGAATCGCATACTTACGCGACATATGCGTCCAGTCCTTGAACTCGGGTATCGAGAAACGCTTGCCCCGATGCGCTGTCAATGAGTTTCGAACATGCGTCACCACATCAGCATGAAAAATCAGATCTTCCGCGATG
>CBAAAA010000363.1:0-5329 GCA_964658695.1 uncultured Solirubrobacteraceae bacterium
TACCAGGAGTTGGAACGCAGTCACGCCCAACTGGATGCGTTTGCCTACGTTGCCTCGCATGACCTAAAGGAGCCGCTGCGCGGGATCAGCAACTTCGCCAGGATGCTGAGTGAGGACTATGCCGAGAAGCTGGATGAAGAAGGCCAGCAACAACTGGCAACCTTACGGAGGCTGAGCAGCCGCATGGACGGCCTGCTGGATTCGCTCCTGGAGTACAGCCGCGTGGGGCGGAAGGAGTTCTCCGATGAAGATGTCAACATCAACCAGGTCGTGGCCGACGCAATTGAGGCACTGCACGAGCGTATCGACGCTCAGAAGACCGAAATACGCATTCCGGCCTGGCTGCCCTGGGTGCGCGGCGATACCATTCATCTCGGCGAAGTGTTCCTGAATCTCATCGGCAATGCCGTCAAGTACAACGATAAAGACCATAAGTGGGTCGAAATCGGAATGGAGCCGGCCGGCCCTGGCGGACAACCTGTATTCTACGTTCGCGATAACGGCATCGGCATTCGGCTGGAGCACCAGGAGCAAATATTCGAAATCTTCCGCCGGCTGCACGGCCGCGATGAGTTCGGCGGAGGAGCCGGAGCCGGGCTCACGATAACCAAGAAAATTATTGAGCGGCACGGCGGTCGAATTTGGGTCGAGTCCAGGCCCGGTGAGGGAACCACCTTCCGTTTCACCGCCGCAGCCTCACCTTCCGTATGAGATCGCAGCAGAATAAAGGGATGAGAACGGAAAAATCCGCTTTGTCACCAAGACACGCCGGATCGAAAAGCAACGCAGGGAGAAATTTCCACCTTCACAATGAAAATAAACCGCACCATTCTGATTGTTGAGGATAGCGACGAGGATTACGCCGCAATTAACTGGGCGTGGCGCAAGGCTGGAATCGCGACATTGGCCGTCAGGTGCAAGGACGGAGAGGATGCGCTGGACCGGCTTTTCCGTCGAGGCGGCTACTCGGATTTGAAGTCCGATGAGGATCCAGGGCTGGTGCTGCTGGATCTGAATCTTCCGCGACTGAATGGCCGATCGGTGCTCAGCGCGGTCAAAGCGGACGCACTTCTGCGCTCTACCCCGGTAGTTATCCTGACGAGTTCCGCCCGTTCCGCAGACGTCGACGCCTGTTATGAAGATGGGGCGAACAGCTACATAGTCAAACCTCATGACCTGGATAAATTGCGGGACAAGCTGAAGGCTGTAGTGAGTTACTGGATGGATGTCGTCCACTTACCGGGAGATGGAGGAAACTATGACGACCAAAGAGCTGAATATCCTGATCGTCGAGGACTCTCCTGAAGACAGGGTCTACCTGAAGCGGCTGCTGACCGCCATGATCGACACCAGGTGGAGGTTCGTGGAAGCGGAAAATGCCGCTGAGGGCGTGACTTTCGCCAATAGGGAAGCCTTCGATTGCATCATTCTCGATCAGCATCTGCCGGATGGCAGTGGCATCGATGTGCTGAAGCGCCTCAGTCAACTTTCTGGAGAACCCGGGTTTCCAGTGGTGGTTCTTAGCGGCCTGAGGAGCGAGAGCATGGCTGCGGCTTCGATCAAGGCTGGAGCCCTCGAGTACATTCCCAAGAAAGACTTAACCAAAGAGATCATCGGCGAGGCAATTCACGGCGCAATTCAAAAATTCCAGCTTAAGCAACTGCAGCGCCGCGCAAAAGAAAAAGTCGCGCTTGAATTGTCTGAGACTCTCCTGCAGTATCGCTTGCTGGCGGATCTGATGCCCCAATTTGTTTTTACCGCTGCTCCTGATGGCGCGCGGGAGTACCGCAACGAACAGTTATCCATATACAGCGGCTTGACAATCGATCGTATTCAGGGGCACGGATGGAAAGCAGTGGTGCATCCGGAAGACTTGAATCTCTGTCTGAACGAATGGGGACGGTCGATCGAGGATGGATCGCCGTTCGAAACAGAGTACCGCCTCAGACGTCATGACGGAAGTTATCGCTGGCATCTGGGCAGGGCATTTCCGCTTAAGAGTCCGGCTGGGGAAGTCATCAAGTGGTTCGGCACCTGTACCGACATTGACAAGCAGAAAAAAGACCGGGAGCGTCTCGCCGCCGAGGTGCACGCCCGGACTGCCCAGCTACGCCGCTCCTTAATCGAAAAGGACACGCTGTTGCAGGAAGTTCATCATCGTGTCAAGAATAACTTACAGGTCATCACCAGTCTGTTGAGAATGCAAGCCTCCACGCTGCGGGATCCGGCCGCGATCTCCGCACTCAAGGACTCTCAGCAGCGCGTGCTTTCCATTGCGCTGCTGTATGAACGGCTGAGTGGAAATTCCCAGTTGGAGAACATCGACTTTGGTGAGTATGTTAAAACGCTCGTCCAGACTCTGATTCAGTCTTATGCTGTTCAAACCGGAAACGTGGTGAGCCACTGCGAGATCTCTTCGGTGTTTTTGAATATCGATCAGGCTATCCCCTGCGGCTTGATTCTGAATGAATTGATGACGAATGTCTTGAAGTATGCGTATCCAAATGGCGGCAGTGGAGAAGTGTCGATTGAGCTGAAAGAGATTGAGCCGGGCCGGGTCCGATTGAGCGTTTCAGATCATGGAATCGGTTTGCCGGCTGGATGGGATTGGAAGATTTCCAAATCTCTGGGCCTGCCGATTGTGGATGGTCTGACCAAGCAACTGGACGGGACCTTGACCATTCGTTCCGAACACGGCACCCAGTTTATTCTGGAGTTTCCCAAACAGGACGTCCAGGTAAACGCGGCATCGGCTGCTCAATCAGGCGGTTTCCCGAGAAACCGGGACAGTCAGCGCAGAAGCAAAGCCCAGGGAATGGAATAGCCGGTCAATCCACCGGCTTCACGCTCTCCATGAGGCTGAAGAACCCCTCTGCGAGCGTCGGGTGAATATAGATTGCCCCTTTCAGAAGCGTGTAGGGCTTTTCGGCCAGCATCAGCGTGCTGAGTATCTGGACAGTTTCGTCAGCTTGCGACGACAAAATGGACGCGCCTAAAATCCTATCGTTCGTTGCATCGACCACAAGCTTCATTAGACCCGCGGTCTCTCCGCGTTCAATGGCGCGAGCGACCGACGTCATGGGCGCCGAGCCGAGCTTCAATTTGTGCCCTCTCGCTCTCGCTTCTTTCTCGGTCAGTCCGACCCTGCCGAGCGAAGGATCTGTATAGATCGCATACGGCAAAATTCTGGTCTTCGTACTGATCTGCTTGCCCTCGAAGACGTTTGCATAGACGATCTGAAAATCGTTGTAAGAAATGTGCGTAAATTGCGGGCCGCCGTTAATGTCTCCCAAAGCCCACACGTTATCGGCTGTGGTTTTCAGGTATTCATCGACGACTATAAATCCCTTTTCGTTCAGTTGGACCCCGGCTCTGTCAAGGTGAAGGTCAGCGGTGTTGGCGGCGCGCCCCACAGCAACCAGCAGATGAGACCCTGGGATGACTTGTCGCCCACCCGGTCCATCGACACGAACGGCCACTCCCTCCGCCGAATGCTCAACACGAGTAGCCCTTGAACTGAGATGAATCCGAACGCCTTCCGCCTCTAAGGCCTTCTGCAGTTCGCCAGCGATCTCCTCATCTTCCTTGGTAAGAATGCGAGGCCCACTTTGCAGAATGGTTACGTCCGAACCGAAGCGCCGGAACATCTGTCCGAACTCAAGGCCAACGTAGCCGGCGCCGATCACAATCAGATGAGACGGGAGCACCTCGAGATCCAATATGCTGATGTAAGTGAGATACGGGACTTTTTCCAGCCCCTCAATCTTCGGTATCATCGGGCTCGCACCCGCGTTGATGAAGACCCGCTCGGCTTCGAGCACTTCCCCATTCACCTGCACCTTACGTTCGCCCAAAAAAGCGGCTTTACCGTGGAATAAGCGCGGGTTGTCTTTGTCCTCAAACTTTTTTTCCCAGCCCTGCCTCGATCTTGCGACGACGCCCGCTTTTCGATTCTGAATGGCAGGAAGATCAACGCCCACCTGTTCTGCCTGCACGCCCCAGCGCTTCGCATTGCGTGCATAATGCGCCACTTGAGCACTTGCGATCATCGTTTTTGTGGGAGTGCAGCCAAAATTCACGCAGGTCCCGCCGAGCGGCCCGGGCTCAATGATTGCCACCTTGGCCCCCTTTACCGCCAGCTTCTGCGTGAGCGGATTTCCCGCTTGACCGGAGCCGATCACGATTGCGTCATATGCCATACTTGAAACCTTGTTCAATCTCCAATGATCCATTAGACACAACGAACGGTGTCGACGATGGTTGTGCGACAGTTCACGGACGGGGACTGTTTTGTAACCTAGCCAAATGCTCCTTCGCCTAAGTTAATACCCAATGTGGATCGTTCATCTCGCCTTGCGGCGGCCGTACACCTTTATGGTGTTCTCTATTCTGGTTCTTATTCTTGGAGCCGTAGCCTGTGTCGTCACGCCGAAAGACATTTTCCCTTACATCAACATCCCGGTTGTTAGTGTTGTCTGGACCTATACCGGCCTGACGCCGGATGAGATGGAGAAGCGCATCGTTACTGTCTGCGAGCGCGCCATGACAACCACCGTGAATGACATCGAGCACATGCAGTCCGAGTCGTACACGGGAACCTCCGTGATCAGAATTTACTTTCAGCCCAGCGTGAAGGTGGAACTCGCACTCTCGCAGGTCACCGCCATTGTGCAGACCATCCTCCGCGTTCTGCCGCCTGGATCCTTTCCGCCCAATATCCTCAAATACGATGCGACCAGTGTACCCATTCTTCAGCTCAGCCTTTCGGGCAACGGCCTGACTGAGCAGGATCTCTACGATCTTGGTCTGAACTTCATCCGCACGCGCCTGGCCACGGTGCAGGGCGCTTCGATTCCGCTGCCATGGGGTGGCAAAGTGCGGCAAGTCATGGTGGATATCGATCCGAATGCCATGTATTCCAAGCATCTTTCGGCCAGCGATGTCTCGACCGCACTGGGAGCTCAGAACATCATCCTGCCTGCTGGAACTGCGCGCATCGGCAATATCGAATATCTGGTCCGCACCAATAGCAGCCCCACCAGCATCTCCGCGCTCAATGACCTGCCTGTTCGCGCGTCGAACGGCGCGGTCGTCTACATGAAGGATGTCGCGCAAGTTCGTAACGGCTATGCGGTCCAGACCAATCTGGTGCGGGAGAATGGCCAGCGGTCTTCCTATCTGAGCGTCATCAAGAACGGCGCAGCCTCTACGCTCGATATCGTTAATTCGGTGAAGAAGGCGCTTCCTCGCGTGAAGGCGGATCTCCCCAGCGCCCTGCGCATCACCCCGGTATTCGATCAATCCGTCTTTGTACGAGACTCCATCAATG
>CBAAAA010000364.1:0-5328 GCA_964658695.1 uncultured Solirubrobacteraceae bacterium
ACCAATATCGAGGCCATGAATCTCGCCTCCCAGCCATTTCGAAGAGAACGCGCGCAAAATGCCATTTATGCGGCCGGCTGCGCCGTGCTGCTTTGCTCGCTGCTGGTGTTAACCGGATTAGTACTCCACGAACGTGTAGCTGCCGCCGGAATCCGCCAGCGGATTGACTCTGAACGCGCTCAATTGCGGGCATTACAAAGCGAGCAGGCGCGATACTCCAGCGTGCTAGCGAAGCCGCAGAACGCCGACGTGTTCTCCACGAATGTTTTTCTGAATGAATTAATCGCACGGCGCGCTGTCAGCTGGTCGAAGGTCTTCGAAGACCTGCAGACGGTTGTGCCCAGCAACATGCGCGTGGAAGTGATCCGTCTTCCCCAGATCGGGGCGCAGGAAGTCGGCGGAGTGAATCACGTGCAGCTCGACATGGTTGTAGGAACCGATCGCCCCGATGCTGTCCTGGACTTGTTGAAGCATCTCATTTCGTCTGACCTCTTCGGCGCGGCTCAGGTTATCAATCAGTCCCCACCAACCCAGAATGATCCGCTTTTCAAATATCGAGTGATGGTGTCCTATGCCCAGAAACTTTGATATTTCGGCGCTGACTCGCGGAGTGGATCGCCGCAATCCCCGTTTCTGGCTGCAAATCGGGGTTGGCGTACTCGCGATCGCGAACGCGGTGGCTCTCTACTGGTATCTTGCGCCTCCGGGCGGAACTCAAAACGACCTGCAGGAGCAGAGCCGGCAGATTCGGCGGCAGATTGCTTCCACCAGACTGGGCGCCACCCGGCTCCGTGTGGTCTCCTCGAAGGTGCAAACCGGAGGGGAGCAGGGCGTGGACTTTCAAACAAAGTACTTCCTCCCGAAGCGTATCGCTTACAGTCAAATCATTTCTGAAGTGCAGCGCATCGCCAGGGAATCCGGCGTGCAGCCACGCGAAGGTGTGCTTTCGGAAGAACCGGTCGAAGGTTCACCCGATCTCTCCATCCTGAACTACACATCGAGTTATGAAGGCACTTACGATAATTTGATGAGATTCCTGTACCAGGCTGACAAGTCGCCTATGCTATTAATGCTTGACACGCTGCAGGCATCGCCCCAGCAGAAGGGGCAGCAGATCAATGCATCCATCCGCTTCCAGGCGATCATTCGCGAAGAGCCATCTGTAACAGCAGGAGGCCAACCATGAGCGCAGTGCAAGGCGCCAGCAAACCGCCGGCGAAGATCTTCGGTATTTCGCTTGGCATCGATCCAAAGATACTGGTGGGCGGACTGGTCGTGCTCGCGGCGGTGATGTTCTGGTTCAACTCCCGCGGCGAAGACAGTTCTTCTACAACGGCGGCGGGATCTCGCGTTGAAGTCGCTCCCTCTCCGGCATCGGTTGCGAATGCCCGCAGTAGAGTTAGCAGGCGAAATCGCAATGTCGCAAACGACCGCGGCACCCTTCGTATCCGTGCCGTCGATGCAACACGGGGTGACATTGATCCTACGCTCCGGCTGGAACTTCTCTCGCGCCTGCAGTCTGTGAATCCGGCGAAGCCCGGGCGTAGTTTGTTTGAGATTGGCCCGGAGCCAGCCGGCGTTAATGCCGCCAGTTCGATGCCTCCCATTCGAGGGCCTATGGTTCCCGTTGTCCCGCAACGGCCGGCGCAAATTGACGGGTTAGCGCAACCCGGGGTAGCTCAGGTGGCGATTCCGCTGAAGTTCTACGGCTTTGTTAGGCCAGCGGGAAAGGGCCAAAGCAACCAGGGTCTCTTCCTGGAAGGCGACAACATAATGGTGGCTTCAGAAGGCGAACTCATCGATCATCGCTATCTGGTTCGCGAACTGAGCGCCGTCGATGCCCGCCTGGAGGACACGCAAGTGAAGCAGGGTCAGACTCTGCACGTGGTTCCAGAAGCAAGGCCGCAGTGATCATCGAGAGGAATCAAATTAAAGTGCATCTGCCTGTTCGCCGTCACCGGCACGAGCGTGGATCGGCGCTATTGATCGTCTTCGTGTTTGCCGCCATCGTCGCCATCTTGTTGTACCGCGAGATGCCGATTGCCGCGTTTGAAGCGAGAAGGCAGAAGGAACAGAGGCTGGTCGACCGCGGACATGAGTACCAGCGCGCTGTTCAACTGTATTACCGAAAGTTCCAGGGGCGCTATCCAGCAAACATTGAAGTGCTGGAGAACTCAAACAATCTGAGATTTCTTCGCAGGCGCTATAAAGATCCGTTTACCGGGAAGGACGACTGGCGTTTGCTGCACGCCGGACCAGGCGGCCAAATAATCGATTCGAAGGTTCGGAATTCAATTGCGAACGGAATCTTCGGTCAGAATGGAGCAAACAGTAATGGACAAGGTTATTCCACTCTGGGCGCGGGTCTCAGTGGCGGTTCACCGGGAAACGGGTTTGGTGGAAATAGTAGCAATTCCAACACGGGGGCTAACTCGACCTCCAGCTCGAGTTTCGGCTCCAGTTCCGGATCTTCGTTTGGCTCCTCTGATTCGTCCTCGGATCCGGCTGTTACGGTTGCGCCTGTAGCACGGCGCGCACCGGTGATCTCAGCCAGTGGCCCTGGTGCTGGAAACGGCACACCGTCATCGAACGAACTGGACCAGGATCCGTCCACTCCCCTGTTGCCCGCCCAAGTGCTGCCCGCTCAGGACCCGAACGCTCCCGCTCAACCGGACACTGCCCAGGTCCCACCAGCAACCCAGACACAACCAGTGGCCCAGGGAGGGCCGACTGGAGTGGTTCCCAGTCAAGCCCAGCAAGGGCAAACCACCGGTGCGAGCGCGCTCGGACAGAACGGCGCCACGACCGCCTTCGGACAGAATAGCGCCGGTGGAGGCTTAACGTCGACAAACGGTTCGACCGGCATCCTCAATAGTGGAGGATTGGCTGGAGTTGCGAGCAAAGCCAAAGGGCATGCCATAAAAAAGATAAACGAGCAGACAGACTATTCGCTCTGGGAATTCTGGTACGACCCGACGAAAGACACCAGCATGGGAACGCCGGGCGTTCAACAGAATGGTAACGGCGGCTTGAACGTCAACGCTGGAGCACCTGGGGTGAACAGTAGGGTTAACAATGGGATCAACGGTGGGGTGAATACCGGGACAAACGGCCCCTTTCAGCAGCAGCCGAACCAGACAATCGCGACGCCTGCACAAAGCACCTCCGATAACAGCAACACCGGAACTACAAGTCAGCCCGCACAGCCACAGCCGCAGTAACTACGACTCTCGTTCTTTGACGGTGAGCTTTGAAACCGTTAATTCATCTACGGTGAGTCTATGGATGCGAAGCGCGCCGATAGTCGATTTACTAATCCCGAGTTTGCCGATGGCCAAAGACCCCACGGCCAAAGCTCCTATCGCTAAAGCACCGATAGCGAAAGCCCCTAACGCAAGGGCCCCGAGCGCGACCGACTTCTGAGTGTGAGTAAGTGAGTCAGATGCTTCCATCCCATTAGTGTGGCATCCAGAACGGCTGAGCGGCAGCGACGAATTCCACCGGGACGTCGGTGACAAACCCCTTCAGCCAGCGAGTACATTCCTCCATGCCAGCCTGCTCCGAAGGAATGTGGCTGAGGATGATCAACCCCTTGCGCTTGTGTTCCGTCGTTGCATCGGCGACATACTCCACCGTCTCCCATTCCGGCGTCTCGCCAATAACGAGCGCTTGTACATCGTCGCGCTCCAGCGCCTTGATCTGCGTGGCGGATCCCGCCGCGCCTGGGATGAGCGCCACCTGCGTGATCTTCAAACCCGGATCTCCCACCACTCGTTCCACGCTCACCGAAAGCTTGCGTTTTGTATCCTCCGCGAGATCGTTTAAGGTCGCTTCTGGAATCGTGTACAGATAGGGCAACCGCGGGTTCTGAAACTTCTCCCAACCAAGCGCCTGCTTCATGCCTTCCATAATCCCGTCGGGATGACGCGCGTGCCAGTGATCATGAAAGCGCCACACTACCATATGGTGCTCCCGGATGAACGCCTCCTTTTCGGCCCACACTGCATCGTGCTGCTTTTCAAGAACATCTGTCTCGTCCAGGTGACTGTAAAACGTCGGTTCATGCGTGATAACGAGATTCTTTCCAGACGCCGCCGCACGCTCCAACACGTCCAGCGTTGCCATCATCGTCACCGCCACACCAGTCACTGGGGTTTGCGGATCGCCAGCCTTGAATGTATCCACAGTTGGGGTGGTCCAAGGCACGCCGACGTTCTTTTCAATCCGGTCTACGATCTGCTGCGCTGTCGGTGGGGCAGTCTGCGAGAATCCCGCGCTCGCCAAAAGCGCCAGTGACAGGAGAAGGGGAAATTTCATTACTTGAGTATGCCGCGTGTCTCATCGATCGTAACGAAGCTATTGACGGGAAGGTTTTTGAATTGCTGCCGAATCCCACTCGGCCACTCCACAGATAAACTCGAAACCGATCCATCGCGATGCAAACCGAAGGTCAAGGCTTCCTCACTTTGCGAACAGTAGCTTGATCCGCTGTGGACAGTCTGCCATTGCTTACCCGACGCACTTTCAATCCGGACAATTGCACCCAGTGCGCTTCGGTTTGATTTGGTCCCGGTCAGACGTAGCGTGATCCAGTTGTTCTTGCTACCGCCGTCATTGCGATAGAGCACCGCCGGTCCCTCATTGTTGTTGATCAGCACATCCAGATCGCCGTCATGGTCGAAGTCCGCATAAGCAGCCCCTCGCGCTACCAGCGGCTTACGGAAGTCAGGTCCAACGTTTGCGCTGACATCTTCGAAATGGCCGGCGCCGGAGTTTCGATAGAGCAGCAGCGGTTCCCGGTAGCTGATCTTCGGTTGGAAGCGGCTGATGTCCGGCTCGATGTGTCCATTGGCGGCGAATATGTCCGGATAGCCGTCCAGATCAAAATCAAAGAAGAACGCACCGAAGGTCAAACTCAACAGACTGGAATGCCCGATCGGCGTGGAAGACGCCTGATCGACAAACAACCCGCTCCCCTCATTGTGATAGAGAGCAAGCATCTGATTTGAGAAATTCCCAACCAGCAAATCCGGACGCCCGGAGCGATCGTAGTCCGCAGCATCTGCACCCATAGCGCCGCGAGCCACACCGTCCTCTCCGTATGCCACTCCCGCCTGTGTGCCCTCCTCCGTAAAGGTTCCGTTGCCGTTGTTCTTATACAGCTTGCTGCGCTCCGTGTCATTCGAAACGAAGAGGTCCACCCATCCATCCCCGTTATAGTCGAACGTTACCACGCCAAGCGACTTACTCGACTTATCAGACAGCCCCGCCTTCTCCGTCACATCTTCGAACTTGCCATTGCCCAGGTTGTGAAAAAGCTTAGAACTT